>NZ_JAUBSB010000024.1:31015-93577 GCF_036702135.1 Microcoleus sp. LAD1_D3
TGAGTAAATGTCGGTGCGATCGGTGGCAAATTATTTGATACTGGTGCTGGATTTTGAGTAAATGTCGGTGCGATCGGTGGCAAATTATTTGATACTGGTGCTGGATTTTGAGTAAATGTCGGTGCGATCGGCGGCAAATTATTTGATACTGGTGCTGGATTTTGAGTAAATGTCGGTGCGATCGGCGGCAAATTATTTGATATCGGCGCTGGTGCGGGCGCTGGTGCGGGCGCTGGCGCGGGTGCTGGTGCTGGTGCGGGTGCGGGTGCTGGTGCGGGTGCTGGTGCGGGTGCTGGTGCGGGCGCGGGTGCTGGTGCGGGCGCGGGTGCTGGTGCCGGTGCTGGTGCGGGCGCGGGTGCGGGTGCGGGCGCGGGTGCGGGTGCGGGTGCGGGTGCGGGTGCGGGTGCGGGTGCAGGTGCCGGCGCGGGTGCGGGTGCTGGTGCGGGCGCTGGTGCCGGCGTTAGTGTTTGTAAAGGTGCGGGTGCGGGCGCTGGTGCCGGTGTCGGCGCTGGTGCGGGCGCTGGTGCCGGTGTCGGCGGGGGTACAGGTGCAAATATAGGTGCTGGTGCTGGTGCGGGTGCGGGTGCGGGTGTGGGTGCTGGTGCTGGTGCGGGTGTGGGTGCTGGTGCTGGTGCGGGCGGTGGTACAGGTGCAAATATAGGTGCGGGCGCTGGTGTCGCTGCTGGTGTCGCTGCTGGTGTCGCTGCTGGTGTCGCTGCTGGTGTTGGTGCTGGTGTTGGTGCTGGTGTCGGCGCTGGTGCTGGCGCTGGCGCTGGTGCTGGTGTTGGTGCTGGTGTTGGTGCTGGTGTTGGTGCTGGTGTTGGTGCTGGTGTTGGTGCTGGTGTTGGTGCTGGTGTTGGCGCTGGTGTCGGTGCTGGTGTTGGTGCTGGTGTTGGTGCTGGCGATACTGAAGAAGCCGTAATGTTAATTTGGGTCGGCTGTACTATCTGAGGGCTGGGGCTGAAATAACCTCCCTGTGTAATAACATTTTCCTTCTTTGGACCCCCAGTGGCAATGCTGCCAGCAGTACCGTTGACTCTGTTATAGTCTGGCCCGACGCTGAAAAGAGTGTTCGAGGCTTCTCCGCCGTGGCGAATGGTGATATCTCCACCATTAGCGCTACCAGTCGTGGATGCGGAAATGCTGCAAGCTTGCGACAAGCAGTGGTTATCGTTTGTGAAAGTGCCTGTAGCTCGGAAATTACCGCCGGCTGTAATGTCAATATCCCCTCCGCCTGTTCGGCCTTCGGTGTTGATATGGGTTACTTCGATATCGTTGCGGGCGTTGAGGGTGACTTCGCCACCTTGTTTTTCTTCGGAGTTGGCGTCTATGAACCCTGTTTGAATGCTGCTTGAGGGTGCTGCAATACTAACGTTTCCCGCGTTGCTGTTTTTGTCGATCGACTCTGCGTTGATATTGCCTGTTTCTACTTTTCCTGTACGGCTGGTGACGGTGATGTTGCCGCCCGCAGTGGTGTCGGAGTGGGAGTCGATATCGACAGTGCGAATGTCGCCCCTAGCTTCTAGGGCGATCGCACCGCCTTGGGAACTTGTCAGGTTTCCGCTGACTGCAATGTTGTTAGCGGCTTGAATGGCGATCGCCTGAGCGTTTGCATTTTTTACTGCAACGTCCCCCGCAGCTACGGCTCGGTTAGACGCCGTGAGTACCACTTCACCGCTGGCATTGACGCTGATGCCTGTAGCGTTTGTTTCACCAATGCCTGTGAGCAGTTCGGGCAAGGCGATCGGCAATGCCGAAGCTGTTACCGTTGTTCCAATGCTGCTCGTCGCTGAGGGCGGCTCGATTTCCAAACTCAGCAAATTGCCTCGCTGGCTGACGCGCACTAAATTTGTCCCGGAGACTGATGCTACGGTAATTTGACCGCCTGGGGCCGAAACGCTGCCGGTGCTGACAACGGTGCCGCCCACCAAGGTTAAGTTCTGCCCTGACTTAACGGCTAAGTCTGCCGTGCTGATAATTGCCCCTGCTTGATCGGCTCCAAAAGCAAAGGAATTGGGCGCGCCTGTCAGAGATGTGTATGTGCTACTACCGTTGGCGTTAAACGAGTTTGAACCAAATCCAATAGCGGTGGCGGTGGTTGCTGTGAAAGAAGCCGGCACGTTTAAACTAGCACTGTTGCCAAATATGATGCCGGATGGATTTATCAGAAACAAGTTAGAATTGCCGCCGGTTACTTGAATTAAGCCGTTAATGATCGAGGGGTTGCCGCCGCCTATGCCCGCTAAAATGTTGCGAATGTTGGGGTTTGATATAAAGTTGGCAATCTGATTTTGCGACAAGCCGAATTCTGTAAAACTGTGGAAAAGATTTGCTCCATCGCTCGATAATTGTCCGCCTTGAATATCGAAGCGACTTGGCTGCCCAGGAGTTCCGTTTTGCGCTGCGGGAGTGACGGTAGTGCCCGTTCCGTCCGTCGCTGGAACAATTGTTTGACCTTCGGCTTTTGCTTGCAAAAAGTAAATATTTATTAAGACTATTTGCAGAGCAAGTGTCAGTTTGCTTATTCTGGCTTTTGAGAGAAATTTAGACTTTATTTGAATATTTTTGGCGGTTTTCATGGGTTTTTAATGGGTAAAATATATAAAACATAAATTAGGTAAAGAAACCGGATTTATAGAAAAAACTTGGTTGACGGCTGTGTCACTAAATATCTGCACATCTGTGCTGTGTCTGGTCAATTTGCGTAGAAGATTGGAAATCTACCCCTCATTTTGCGAGGGGGTATTTGTGAGCTATTCTGTCAGTCTTATTACTAAGTAAGGTTTGCCTGGTAAATGTTCACGTTCCCTGGTTAGGAAAGCGATACGCTTAGCTATAAACCTGTCGACTCGTTCGTTAATCGCCTTCGACAGTGCAGAATGCAGGCGTTTACATCACGGTGTCATGACCAGATGAACGTCGTCAGTTAACACGCTTAAGTGCAGGTTCCGACGTTGTACAGGTGCTGACTAGGGATGCCAAGCTCTCCATAGGTTTTTCGGAACGGTTGAAGACGCTATATTTATGAAGCACCCCGGTTTCTGACTGCAAGTGCATTCAGGAGTCAATGAGTATAATTTGCCTCGGCCTGGGCAATTTTTTTAGCGTATCTTCTCCACAATCTAAATATAACTCTAAATGCCTAGGAACTGTATCTTCCGCATGACATATAAAAAAAAAACTGCCTTCTTAGAGGCACTCCGATGCCGAGCAACCGAGTTTTTTAACTATTATTGAGAGTATGAACTAATTATGGGGGAGGAAAAACCCGGTTCTGCGTCCAAAACTGACGGGAAAAGAGGCCAAGAGCATTTTTGGTAAACAAAATATTTTAATGGCAGGCAATTAAAATTCTGACAGTAATAAGTAAGTCAAATTGTTAGGGTGTTCAGAAACCCGGCTTTTAAAATAAACCGGGTTTTTGGGTTTCTTTGTGTGAGGTTTTGTGAAGTAAAACTACTTAAATCCGGCTCTATTGCCCTCTTGTATTCCAGTCCACTATTGCTGATTTCGATCGGCTGCTTTTCGGTTTTAATCGATCGCCCTGTTGGTATTTAAGGGGCTGTGCAGGCGGATTTGTGGAAGGATTTAAGAGTTAATTGGGTGAAGTTTGGACAGTGGGCGAGGGACTGGGTGAAGCAGGGCGCGGTGAAGCAGGGCTCGGTGAAGCAAGACTGCGTGAAGGATTTGCAGAAGGAGTGGATTGGGTGGATTTTTTGAGACCGACAAAAGCGTCATAACGGGTGGTACGATCGCCAATGACGGCCGCTGTAACGCCGATCGACCGCGTGGCGTCTATCCACATTTTTTGGTTGGGAGGAAACTCCGGCAAAGCTAGGTTTTTCGGATTAAACGCACTCTCGGTGTCGATGAAGAAATTGCCGTTGTGGGGTTGAAGTTGCGATCGTACAGTTTTTTGGAACAGTTCGCTGCTTAAAAGCGGACTTTTCGGTGCCGGAACGATCGCATCAACCACGGGAGCTCCTACTGTGATAAACGCTACATCGTTCATCCAACCGCGAGTTACCGTAATCCCTCCAAACGGCGATGTCCATTTAATCGCCGGTTTGCCGCCGACTTGAATTTCCTCCACTCTAAACCCTTTAGTTTTCATCGTTTCATCAAGCTGTTTCAGGGATTTGTTGGCGGCGCCCTGGTTGTTTGTTTCCACCATAAATACAAATCCGGCAGCAAATTTGTCTCTGGGATTCTGGGCGGGCGCTGGTATTAATGATAGAGAAAATTCTCCCGCCATCCAGTTCATGAAGTCTTTATCTAAATCCATGCCGGTAGTGGATTTTAAACCTGTGCGTAAAACTTGGGGATTAATCGGGGAAATCGGGTTTGCCTCGGCTCCCAATACGTAGTCTTGCCACAAACGCTGCAAGTTGCCGCCGGATACCATCATTATTGTATTGTTTGGCAGGCGGTTAACCATTTTTAGAGCATTATTTTCTACTGCTATCCTTCTGGTAGAATCTGGTTTTAGCCAAGAGACTGATTTGAAGGCAATTCCTTCTACATCCAGCGTCGCTGTTGTGGCAAATCCTTGATTTTGTTGCAGTTTTTCGAGGCTTTCTGGCGAAATTTCGCGGGTTGAGTTGGCGGCGGCATAGGCGGTGGCAACGGGCATATTGACGTAGATTTGACCGAAGGCGCCCGGACTTTTTATTTTGTCTATGGCGTCTGCATAGCCAGGGGTTTTTGCTAGGGAAGGTTCGCCTTTGTAGGTGTCGATTATTCTGTCTGTAGCGCTAGGATCTGTGGTGACTGCTAGATAGTTGGTGCCCAATACCGCGACGGAGAAATTGCGATCGGGTACGCCTTGAGTTTCTGTGACTTGGACGCCTTTGTAATTACGCTCAACTATTTTTCCTTGGCTGAGAGGTCTGGGTTTTGCTAATAATTCTTTGGCTTTGAGCGGGTTGGCAATTGGCAGGATAATTGCCACTGACTGTTGAATTGGCGGAGATGGGGGGGCATTGGGTGCGGGCGCGGGGGCTGGTATAGCTATTTTGTTGCGGAGAAAAGCCACCATTGCCGTGTTACCCACCCAGGGTTGAATGTCTTGCTGGTAGGCGTAGCCGTTGCTGGTGAGGAGGCGATCGCGCATTTCCGTTAAAAACCTCTCAAACGAAGCTTTTGACTCCGGCGTGCCAAACTCTCGCAGTCTATCCCACTGGGATTCATCGGTGCTGATGGATAGGGCCATCATCGTATCTTGCGGGACAACGGTTGCCCCCGCCGGCAAATCTTTGGCGGGCCCACGGGAGATGACGAGGTAGTAGGTGACAAAGCCTAAACCGATCAGAAGTGTGGCGGCTCCGATGGTAAACAGCAGGGAAGATTTATCTTTCTTAAACATTATTCGTAAGGTTCGGGTGCTCGCAACATGATAGATTATTTTCTTGGCTAATGTAGCAGATACATTAGCAGATACATTTAATCGGGCAAATCTAGGAAAGTTGACTGTTGACTGTTGACTGTTGACTGTTGACTGTGTGCCGAAAAACAAATGATGGTTGACTGTTGACTGTTGACTGTGTGCCGAAAAACAGAAAATTGTGCTTATATTTGCTGGCAGATTGAAGGAGACTTTACCTGAACGATCCTACCGGATTTGATATAAGCCCGTGGAACGAAACCCCACACAAAAAATGTAGCAAGACTTTTGTGAAATCGTATTAACTGAATCAGTTTCTTGCCTTAAAGTCTTTAAAGATAGTTTGAAACGAGTACATCAGCCGATGGACATCGTTTGTGGCTCTAGGAAAAATGTTGAGCTCCCATTTTTTGCGAGCGGTAGTTAGCAGTTTTGCTACGGGTTGGGAGTAACTGTTAGAAATGAAATAGCTGCCACCTTCGTAGCGAATATCTGACGCTAATCCGATAAAAGCACCCGCCATTTCTAGTTTTAGTTCCGAGGTGCTGTGTTCCGACTTTACTGCTAAAATTACCTGCGAATGTCGGGGTTCGCGGTTGAGCAAGCGACAGATAGTCGCTTCTTTTTGGTACAAAATTAAAACGTTGCAGTTGTGCAAAACTCCGGCTCTACCTTGGACTTTTACTCCTAGGTGAACTTCCAGGGCTGGTTTGTCGGGAAATTCCACAACAGCATGAGTGTATGGATGTGCAGTTCCGTGGATTTTTCCCGCCGTTTTTCTAAATGTTAAATATTTCGGTGTTTCGTCGTCTAAAACATTGTTGTAATAAATAGTACCGCCTTCATTAGCCACTGCTTTTAGCAGAATAGTGAATAGGTAAGTGTCAAAAATTCTGGCTTGTTCTGCCGCTGTGTTAAATTCGGGATCGATCGAGCTTTTTAATTTGCTTTTAATGTCGGAATTGATGGCGTAGTTGCTGGGCCCGGAGGGCAGTTTCTCGAGCAAGTGCTTGAGGCCGATCGCCTGTTTGTGGCGGGGGGCTGTGACGCTGGAGGTAAACTCGATTGTTTTGGCAGTTTCGGCACCTGAATTGGCAAAGGTAATTTTTGTGCCGAGGGGAGAGGTTTCTGATTCTACTTTCAAGAAATAAGCAATTTCGTCTTCCATTTCGGAAGTGTTGACCGTCGCTTGTTCGACAGCATTAATTAACAGCAAAAGTTGTTCTTTTGCGGTATAATCTTCTATCTTGAGCAGAGGTGTTTTTCTTTTGAGCGATCGCTCTTCAATTACTTTGCCTATCTCTACAGTATCCGCTACTTGTTGAACTACCCAACCCAAATTAAACTCATCCAGAATTGCCGCCAGTTCTTGATAGAGTTTGGCGTACTCGATCTCGTCCATAATTGTTTCTGCGCTGCCTACTATTCTGATTATACAAGCAGATTTGATTTTTTGGTCAATGGCTGTTGAGCAACTACCCAGATTGCCTGTAATGGCGAATTGGCCGAGTGTTCGAGTGTTCGATTGGGGAAAATCTTTGTCTTGGCTGAACATTCATCCGTTACATCCGTTAAATCCCGTACACTGCTGGTTGCCGAACTTGCTGCTGCTTGAGAGAGACAATTGGGAGTAAGCTATTCTACGACATTTGTAGCGATCGAACTATGGCAACTATCAACGACAACTACCTCAAACTCAAAGCCGGCTACCTGTTTCCCGAAATTGGGCGCAGGGTGAAAGCCTATGCAGAGGCGAATCCCGAAGCGCCCATCATTCGGCTGGGGATTGGCGACGTAACTGAACCGCTACCGGCTGCTTGTCGGGAGGCGATGGTGAAGGCGGTGGAAGACATGGGCTCGCGGGATACCTTTAAAGGATACGGCCCGGAACAAGGTTATGAGTGGCTGCGGGAGAAAATTGCCGAGCACGATTTCAAGTCGCGGGGATGCGATGTTGATGCTTCGGAAATCTTTATTTCTGATGGTTCTAAGTGCGATTGTGGCAATATTCTCGATATCTTTGGCAACAATAACACGATCGCAGTTACAGATCCAGTTTATCCGGTGTATGTAGACACTAACGTGATGGCTGGACACACGGGAGATGCCAACGAAAATGGCGAATACGGCGGCTTAGTTTACCTGCCAATTACAGCAGAAAACAATTTTACTGCGGAAATTCCCACTGACAAAAAAGTCGATTTAATTTACTTGTGTTTTCCGAATAACCCGACCGGGGCAACTGCAACTAAGGAACACTTGCAAGCTTGGGTAAATTATGCTAAAGCTAACGGTTCGATTATTTTCTTCGATGCGGCTTACGAAGCGTATATTACCGATCCGAGTTTACCGCATTCTATCTACGAAATTGAAGGGGCGCGGGATTGTGCGATCGAATTTCGTTCTTTTTCCAAAAATGCTGGTTTCACGGGTACTCGCTGTGCGCTAACAGTTGTACCGAAGACTCTGACTGGAAAAGCAGCAGATGGTTCAGATGTCGAAATTTGGAAGTTGTGGAACCGCCGCCAATCTACTAAGTTTAACGGTGTTTCTTACATCGTGCAGCGCGGTGCTGAGGCGGTTTATTCTGAGGCAGGCAAGGCACAAATTCAGGCTTTAGTCAATTTTTACAGGGAAAATGCTGCGATTATTCGCGAGAAATTGACAGCGGCGGGAATCGAGGTTTTTGGTGGCCAAAATGCACCTTATGTGTGGGTGAAAACGCCTCACGGTTTGTCGAGTTGGGATTTCTTTCAGAAGTTGCTGGAAACTTGCAATGTGGTGGGAACTCCGGGTTCTGGTTTTGGTGCGGCGGGTGAGGGTTATTTCCGCATTTCGGCGTTTAATAGTCGGGAGAATGTGGAAGAAGCGATGAGACGGATTGTGGAGAAGTTTAAGGTGTAAAAGCGCGAGAGATAAGTCTCTTTGGGGCGGGCAAGATGCCCACCCCACAAGAAATTGATATGTTGTGGAACAGGCATCTTGCCTGTTCAAGTGGGCGGGCAAGATGCCCACCCCACAAGAAATTGATATGTTGTGGAACAGGCATCTTGCCTGTTCATGAAAATAGTAAAAGATGTGAGTTATAATCTAAAATAATTGTGGCTCAGCCTTTCAATAAAAAATGCAAGCTAACACCAGGAGTTTATTATGCACTTGCTACGAGTTCAAGTTCCTGATTTTCGCGGTTTAAAGGACATTGACATCACTTTTGAAAAGGATTTTGTTCCTAATATTTTTCCGCTGGGTAGTCAAAATGGTGGCGGTAAAAGTACGCTGTTGCAGTTGATTTTTGTATTGCTGCACTGTTCTGTGGATGACGATAAAAAACTATTTTTACAAAACTTTATTCAAGGATTTAAAGTGGGTGAGGGAGAAGATAAAAAAAATTTAGCAATTATTGATATTTGGAATGGAGAAAAAATAGTTCAAATTATTTTCTTTGTGTGCAAAGATTCTTTTCTAAAAAAGTCCGACTCTTTAAATGTTAAAATCAAAAATACAGAAGATATCACTTTTTATCCTGTAACACAATTTAAAGTAATGGAAAAGCAAATTTCAGATTTAGAATCAGTAAATAACAGTTTAACACTCAGTAGTGATAGATTAGATCAAATCAAAAACATTGAAGACAATCAACAAAGGTTTGCCACGGCTCAAAGAGAATTTAGGTTTATTCAACAATTGGTATCAAATTCAAGAGTTTCAGCATTAATATCTGTTGTAAACTCAACAAAAAATGTTTCTATTAAAGAAATTCAAACTTTTCAAGACGAAATAAAACACAGACTAGAAGAAGTTGAAAGTAACCTAAAGAATTTGAAAACCACCTATGGAAGCTATGAGGAAGTTTGGGAAAAAATCGTTGAATATTTAACAGAAAAAAATATGACATATATATGTAACTATTCAAGTGAAAAAATCTCAAATGATCAGCAAAATGAAGCTTTACTCTGTCATTTAAATAATATAGATAGGAAAGAAACCAACGATTTTTTAAACATACTTTCAGATAAAATATTTTTAGCAGCTCCCTCCACACAAGTTTTTCTATTTCTCGATAGATATACTAGAGAACTATTATTTAAAAGTCACAGTCAAACAAATGAGCATTATTTCGATAAAATTCACAAAGCAAAATCTCAACTAAAAGGATTTTTTACTTATGACTTTATGGTTGTAGATTTACTCATTGAAGCCTTTAAAGCTGCTCGAGATAAAGATTTTAAAGAAGCTATAGAAACAGGTAAATATGGTAACAGCTATCAAACCTTAGTAAATGAATTAAGATTTTTATTAAGCTGTAAAACAATAAATATTGACAAAGACCTTTCGGCAGTAACTTTAAAATTAGAGAAAAATGGTGAAACTATAGAACTATATCCAGGAGATTTAAGTCACGGCGAGCTCAAAAGACTCAGCATTTATATATGGATCAAGTCTCGCAACATAGAAGATGCTATTGTTTTGATGGATGAAGTTGAAATTGCTTTTCATCCAGATTGGCAAGATCAAATTATATCAGACCTCCAAGAGTGGGGGCCCAGCAATCAATATATTTTGGCAACTCACTCCTACGCATTGTGTGAAGCTTTGACACCAGCTCACGTTAAAGAAATCGAGCCAAAACTGCTCAAACAACAATCTAATATTACAAATGAGTCTTAATCCAGAACAGCTAAAACAACATTGTGAGGCAATTCTTCAATCTCCCAGAATTAACAACAGAATTGTGGTGCTATGCGAAGGCCCTATTTCCGATATCGAGGGTAGGCGATCGCCTCAAGCTTATAAAAAAATGGAGGAAATGCCGGATGCCAACTTTTATAAGGCTTGCGTTCCGAGATGGTGGAGAGAAAAGCTGCCACAATTTTTCAACTGTGGCGATCGCGCAAGTGTAATAAATACTTATTTCAAGCTTTTAACATTACACGAACAGGATACCACTAATTCACATTTAGATCCCGCTCGACTTTTTGCAATGATAGATTTGGACTTGCACCTGCAAAAGATTGATGATTACCCTTTTCCCGATACAGAAGCAATTTTTTGCGATCTTTACGAAAAATCGGAGGTGCGATCGCAAAATGCAGCACTACACCGGATATGGATTACAGGTTTGATTCATAAAGAAGCATATTTTATCACACCTGAGCTTCAATCAATATTTGATGATTATCCTAATTATCCCATGTATCAGGATAATCCTGTTCAACTGAATAGTATTTATATGGATATGGCTGATAAAATTAGTAGCGATCCAGACTTGAAGAATAACCTTAACATACAGAGAGCGCTCGATCGCATAAATCATTGTTTAAATTGTACAGATTTAGATAAATTACAAGATTCATGGAAAACTGAGTTTAAAAATACGTCTGATGAAACACGGAAGCATCAGTTAATTAGGGCTTTGCTCACAATTAAAAAAGTTAAGAATGAGAAACAACCTGAGCATGATTATTGGGAAAAAATTAAGCCACCCGTTGACTGGAGTGGGAATAAGAAAGTATTTAGAGAGCAACTCTCGTTAGAAATTGGGAGATTTTACTCAAAGCAAAGTAGCGATGTTAAGTCTCATATTCCTTTTTTTTTCAAAACAGTGTATGATTTCGTTTATTTAAATAAAACGCCTCAATTATAATATTCCGTTTTCTATCCATCAGCATCGCTAGGAAAACCAAATTGGTCTGGTAATTCAGCAGAGGTAATTTGCAGAATCTCTAGCAACTTCTTGTATTGAACAGGCGTTAGCTTCGGTACAGATCGCCCAGCTTCCCAGTTGCTTACCGTCGCTTCCGTAACGCCAAGTGCTTCTGCTAGCTGCTTTTGAGTCATAAACCGCTGAACTCTCAGTCGCATGAGGGGCGATCGATCGGCTCTTTCTGAGGTTTCCATAGGCTATTTGTTAAGTTATATTAATTTATTTGGGCTTTGCCTAAAATGATTGACATCTACCCTAAATTAATTTAGATTTAACCCAATAGAGATTAGACAGCACCAGCTAAGCCACTTGTGCTGTAGGGGAATTGCTGTCTTTTCTTCAATTCGTTATTGTACGCGGTTTTACCGTTACAAAGCATCAAACCTATCCAAAATTATTGGTCAAAGCTATGTTGCAAGATTCATCATCGAACCAAACATCGCCCAATGTTTTAACCAACCAAACCTTTGAGGCCGATCGCGAAGCAGTCCGTCACGTCATCATCGGTTCGCCGCTGGGGGTACGCCGAACTATCCACCAACTGCACGCATTGCGCTACGAGGAAGCTGTTCGTTGGACTCATCCGATCGCGATTCCCGACAATCGCATCATTATTACACCCGATCAGGGAGAAATTATGAGTCTGTTAGTCAAATTAATCCGGTTGCAATGAAGTCTAAATGTGCGATCGCTCTTTCTAGAATTGAGTCAAAAGTGCGATCGCGAATCTCTTCTCGTTGCCCGTGCTAAACTCAACAGATATATCCAAAAACCCTTGTGGGGTAGGCATCCTGCCTGCCCTTGGCACAAACTTAACAACTAGCTCGCAATTCAGCTTATGATTGTTATCACCCCCGTGCTCAAACCTGTTAGCCAAATAACGCTTTCTCCCGGTAGTATCGTAACTATTCCCAATATAAGTTGGCTGGAATTCGAGTCGATTTTGCAGGAATTAGGAGAAAAGCGAAGAACCAGAATTGCCTACAGCCAGAGTACCTTAGAAATCATGGTTCCCTTACCCGAACACGAAAGGCCGAAAGATTTAATTTCCGATATTGTAAAAATTTTACTTAAGTCAGCGGGCAGAAGATATGAACCCTTTGGTTCTACTACTTTCAAACGGGAAGGTGCAGCAGGAGTTGAACCTGATGCTTGCTTTTATATTCTAAATTATCAGCGGATGATTAATCGCCGCCGACTTTTACCGGACGATCCGCCGCCCGATTTGGCAATTGAGACGGATGTTACTTCTAAAACTAAGATCGATGCCTATAAAATTATTGGGGTTCCAGAAGTATGGGTTTATGACGGCGGCCGACTTCGCATTTATTTGCTGCAAGATGGAGAGTATGTAGAATCGGATATTAGTCCGAATTTTCCAGAAATCGCGATCGCCCAACTGATTCCGGCTACAGTGGAACGTGCTTTGCAGGTTGGAAGTTGTCAAGCGCTAGAAGAATTTGAAAGTGCGATCGGCTAAACTCTTAGGATGCGTTACGCGCTTCGCGCTTCGCATCTGACAAGCTTTACCAACTGAGAGGTTTCAATTAGCCATCTCGTACCATCCAAACCAGCATACCCAAAATTTCGTCCACCGGAGGCAAGGCATAGTCATTAAGATCGATCGATACAATTTTTTCCTCTAGTTTGAGAAATCGCCACTGCGTGCCGTTACTGACACTGCCATAAATAACTGAAATTGGTTTCCCCTTCGCTTCATTAAACTTCTGCATTGCCACCATTTCTGCAACGCACTGTCCAATTCCTGTCTTCAAATCAGCTTTTTTAGCCTCAACAACCGCCACTGCGGGTGCTTCAATCTCCAACATTTCAGGAGAACGACTAATCAAATAATCACAAATCCCGTTTAGTCCAGTTTCATAATCAACTGTAAAGTCTTCCCCCGAAAACAAGCTAATATTCTGCTGCAAAATCTTCCTGACTTCCAGCAGTACCGGAGTAATAATCATTTCCGAGCGAGCTTTTTCGCTACCTGTCGCCACAGCTACGGGTAAACTATTCGCCAAAAAATCTGTCAGGGTTGCACTCGGAGCGATCGGAGTTATTTGCGGTAGAAATCGCGGGCCTTCTACAGTTGTTAATCCAAAGGCTTGTTTAACTTTGATAATTGAGGTGAACTCGCTATAAGACATCGCTCAATTTATCCTACTACTTATGACTGCCAAATTGTCAACCCCTAAAGGTCGATAAATTGTATCTCTTTGCTGATAATCCCGCCCCAAAGAACGAATCGCATTTTGCAAATCTTCGACAGATTGACAACTGCCACCAACCGCACCGGCCATCGTTGTAATGTGCTCTTCCATCAAAGTGCCGCCGATGTCGTTGCAGCCCCATTTCAGCGCTTCTGTAGCTCCATCTAAACCTAATTTTACCCAACTCGGTTGGTGATTGGAAATCAAATTTCCCAAGAAGATTCTCGATACTGCGGTGAGTAACAATGTATCTGCTAAAATTGGTTGGTCGCGGCCGACTCGACTCCGCAAAGGTGCTGGTGCTTCCTTTCCGACAAATGGTAGTAAAATAAATTCTGTAATGCGTGCCCGATAGTTTTGGTCGATCGCAGTTTGTTGGAGCGATCGCACTTTTTCTAAATGCAAAACCTGCTGCCCTGCCGTCTCAATATGCCCGCAAAGCATCGTACTCGTTGTCGGCAAACCCAGACGGTGAGCAGTTCCCACAATTTCCAGCCAAGTTGCCGAATTTAGTTTTTCCGGGCAAATCACCCGTCGCACAGAATCGTCAAGAACTTCCGCCGCCGTTCCCGGCATCGAATCGACTCCCGCATCCTGCAAAGCCGAAATTACATAGCTGAAACTAAGATTATCTCCTCTGGCAATAAATTCTATTTCTTGCGGCGAAAAAGCGTGCAAGTGCAACTGAGGAAACTTATCCTTAATGGTTTTCACCAATTGCAGATAATAAGGCAAAGATGCGCCGTTGAGTTTAGCTTGAAGATTTAAGCCGCCCTGCATACAAATTTCCGTTGCACCCCGCTGCACTGCATCAGTTGCCTTTTCCTGAATTTGAGCTGCATCTAACCAAAAAGCGCCCTCATCTCCTTCGTCGCGACGGAATGCACAAAAACTGCAATGCTGCTCGCAAATGTTAGTAAAGTTAATATTCCGATTGATAACGTAGGTGACAGTATCCCCTGATTGTCGGCGGCGGAGCAAGTCAGCGGTTTTTTGAATAGAAGCTCGTGCGTCTGGCTCTGTTTGCTGCAAAAGTACCACTGCCTCTGCAGAAGAGATGTTATAACCTTGTAAAGCTCGATCGAGAATTGCATCCACAGTTTTCTTTTTAACTCAGCTACAGAATTACTGACTAGAATTAAGGCGTTTTTATATTTTAACTAATCAATTATGGAGGAACGATATTTTACAATCTCAAGTGCTACCAAACTATTCTTGACTTTCTGAACACGGAAATTATGGGCAGCTACCAACCAAATCAGGTCTTGCCAGTGCCGTCGGGGCCTTTGCAAATTCCTGCTATACAGACTTTCGGTTCAACTTTTGTACACGCAGGCACATCGCCAATTTATTTTTCCCTGGTAATTCCCACCTACAACGAGTGCAGGAATATCCAGAATATTGTGGAAAAATTGAGCCAATTGCTCGATGGTATCCTTGCCGGCAACTACGAATTAATTGTAGTCGATGACGACAGCCCCGATCGCACCTGGGAAGTCGCCCTGTCCCTGACACCGGAATATCCGCAATTGCGGGTGATGCGCCGGCAAGAGGAGCGGGGACTTTCCACAGCGGTAATTCGCGGGTGGCAGGTGGCTCGGGGCGAGGTTTTGGGCGTCATTGATGCCGACTTGCAGCATCCGCCGGAGACGCTATTGCAGCTTTTAGCAGAAATTCAGCGGGGAGCAGATTTGGCCGCTGCGAGCCGCCACGTTGGCGAGGGCGGGGTGAGCGACTGGAGCGTTGTCAGGCGATTTTTATCGCGGGGCGCTCAAACCCTGGGGTTGGTGATCCTGCCGGGAGTGGTGGGCCGAGTTTCCGATCCGATGAGTGGCTATTTTATGGTGCGCCGCAGTTGCATAGCCGGCAAAACCATGAATCCTGCTGGTTACAAAATATTGATTGAAGTGCTCGGCAGGGGGGACATCCGCTGGATTGGAGAAGTTGGTTACGTGTTTCAGGAGCGACAAGAAGGGGAGAGCAAAGTTACCTGGAAACAGTATATTGAGTATTTGCGACATTTGCTTCGGTTGCGGTTTGCCCGCTGGCCGATGGGCCGATTCCTGCGGTTTGGCGTGGTTGGTTTCAGCGGGGTGTTTGTGGATATGGGAGTTTTTTACCTGCTGCGGACTGTCCTCGGTTTGGGGCTGACTCGCAGTGCAATCTTTTCTGCTGAAGTGGCAATTATCAATAATTTTTTGTGGAACGATTTGTGGACTTTTGGTGATATTTCTAAGCGGCAGCCTGGAAAGCGCCAGCGCTTGAAACGGCTGTTGAAATTTAATGTGATTTGTTTGATGGGCTTGATTATGAATGTGCTGCTGGTGAATGTGCTGTTTAATGTTTTTAAGGTAAACGAATATTTGGCTAAGTTGATTGCGATCGCTACTGTGACGCTGTGGAATTTCTGGATCAATATGAAGCTGAGTTGGCGGGTGACGGACGTGAAGTAGGTAATGGGGAATTGTTGACTGTTGACTGTTGACGGCGTTGAGTGATGACAAATGACAACTGACAACTGACTGCTGACTGAATTAATGATTAATAACAAACAACTGTTGTTGCTATTTCTGTGGACGGCGATCGCCTTTATTTTGCGCTTTGCCAATTTGAACTCGAAACCGCTGTGGACAGACGAGTTTTCGACTCTAGTGTTTAGTTTGGGCAACAGTTTTCGCGGTGTGCCGCTCGATCGCGCGATCGAGCTTTCTACATTATTACAACCCCTACAATTGCGCCCCGAGGCTGACACCGCCGACGTGTTCCGCAATTTGCTGCTAGAAAGCAACCATCCACCAATGTATTTTATGCTCGCCCACTGGTGGATGCGACTGTTTGGGGTTTCTGAGGATAGTTTAGTTTGGATAGGGCGAGCTCTTCCTGCATTATTGGGCGTGATTTCAGTTCCAGCTATTTACTTTTTGGGCAAATTTGCTTTTAGTTCGCGTTTAGTCGGTCAATGTGCAGCCGCGATGATGGCAGTTTCTCCCTACGGCATTTATCTCGCTCAAGAAGCTCGCCATTACACTTTAGGAATTTTATTAGTTATTGCCTCTCTTTTTTGCCTCGCCTTAGCTGCAAAAAAGCTGCAACAGGGCGCTCCCCTGCCTATTTGGACGGTACTGCTTTGGGTAGTTTTTAACTGTTTAGGGATTGCGGTTCACTACTTTTTTGCACTGACTTTGTGTGCAGAAGCAATAGCATTAATTGCTGTAATGTGGCAGCAGTTTAATGGGAAGTTGCCAATTTCAAACAGTCAGCAGCCTAATATTTGGCAATTTCAAATCCTGGGGCGACTTTTAGCAGTAGCGCTCGGCACTTTAGCTGGCGGTTTAGTTTGGCTGCCGATATTTTTGTCAAATAAATACGGCAGCGAACTAACTAATTGGATAGTCAGTGGCGATCGCACATTTTTAAATTGGATCAATCCGATTTTTCAAGCTTTAGCTGGATGGATCACTGTCATGTCTCTGTTGCCGGTGGAATCGCCCAATTTGGCAGTAGTAGTTGCATCGGCGATCGCAATGACAATATTTTTTATATTGGTGCTTCCCATCCTGTTTAGCGCTTTTAAAAATTCCTTAACAATGCCCGATACTCGTTTAGCTGCTGTTATTTTCGGCGGATTTGTGCTAGGAGCAATTTTCCTATTTTTCAGCTTTGCATATATTCTAGGAATTGACCTAACTCGCGGCGCACGATACAATTTCGTCTACTTTCCGGGGGTGATATTGCTGATAGGAGCAACCTTGGCAGTTATTTTTAACACACCTACAGCAAAAAGTCAATTGTTTAATTTACCTGCTGTGGAAATTGCTGGCAAAAAAGCAGTTCTGCTAATTTTAGTAATGGGTTTTGCAAGCGGTGTGACCGTAAATTCCAATCTCGGCTATCGCAAATATTACAAACCAGACCTTTTAATTCCGATAATGCGCGAAGTATCGAAAGTTCCCGTTTTAATTGCTACTACTCAAAAGACTCATGTAGAAATAGGAGAGTTGATGGGGATAGGGTGGGAATGGGAAAGAAGTTCGGCAACGGATTTTGTAGCGGATGTAACGGAGGTAACGGATGTTAGGAAGAAAGAAGAAGTTAAAGCCTTTGATTCTCCGCTGTTTCTTTTGGCTAATCAGAGAAGGGATGCGCCGGAAATAGCGGCAGGGACACTTTATAAAACACTCAGTCAATTAGAACGTCCGCTTGATCTGTGGTTGGTTAATTTTCGCGCACCTGTTAATTTAGCAGCACAAAAATGTCAGGTTGAATCGCGCGATTTGCCTGCGGTGGATGGGTATGAATATCAAGTTTATCATTGTTCCTGATTTGGCGATCGCCCACAACGACAGTCTGATCGACTAGAAAGAGCGATCAATAAATTTATGACTCAATAAACTGACATTGCTAAAGCTATTACCAATAAGCATCACCCCGCTGATGTAGATGTAGGGTGCGCTGGGCGCACCTTACCGCTATCAATACGATCGGGACTGTTCAATCAAACGCTAAGAGTCAGCGGCCAAATGTTTAATTAAGACGCTCATCACTTCACCGGGATTTTGAGTTGGGACAAGCGGACTCCAGTCAGAAACGCAGGCAAAATTATCGCGGTGAAAAGAATGAATGACGCGGGAAACAACAGGACGAGAACTGATAATGAAAAGTTTCAAGAGTTCTCGGTTAACTGAAGTTTGCAAGTTTGGTTCTTTAGCAGGGGGCTGATTGAGTTCGGTAGTTGGATTTTCTGGCCCAACCTCGAAAGCAAGTATTAATTCGGTATTGGGTAGCATTTGCCGGATGACTTTCAGGGAAGATTCTGCTTCGCTGCGGCTGCGAAATTGCGCGACGGGTAAGCGCTGAAAGTTGGGCAGGAGTCGGTAAATAATCCAGGCATTCGCAGTTTCTGGGGTGTTCATGGCTGTATTCTAAATTGGGTATGTTTGCCCATAGCAATGTGACAGAATTGCACCTTTTATTTTTAGTGCAGTCTGTTCTGGCTATGGCTGTGCCTATCACAAGCTAGTTAAGCGCTTAAATTAGGCGATTAAATTAATCTGTTATAATAATATGGTAAAAAAAAGGCAACGTCAACGGCAACCAGAAAATGAGTTGCCTTTTCGGAGACTGCGAGAGGACGCTAACTTGAGCCAAGAAGAGTTGGCTGTGCGGATGGGGGTGTCGGCTTCGTCGGTGCGGCGATGGGAAAAGGGAGACGAACCTACGATGACTGTTCGGCAAATGAGGGATTTTTGCCGTTTGGTGGGGGTATGTTTTGATGAGTTGCCGGATTATCTCAGTCGGCGAGTAGATGAGGAGGAATCATAGGGGGATAGATTGGTTGATCGCACTTTCGATTAAAATAATTAAAAAAAGTTCGTTAGCCAAGCTTTCTGCAGAAATCGAGCTTTCATTTCAGTACAAATTTTGCGGCAGAGGTAGTCGCTCAAAGTTTGAGTAACTCTCAGTCTGCTCAACTTTCTGATTGAATTAAATCGTCGGCAGGTGGATGTCGTTTTATGGCTTTGTCAGCGGCCCGAATATTAATGACTCTCTCTCGATTTAAGACTAATGCTGTAACTGTAGCTCGTCCAATTGGAGTCAAACCAACTATTGATAATCCATCCGCAGACCAAATAAAATGTTCGCTCCAACTATCTTGTCTGGGGTTAAACAACGGTACTTCTACGTCTGACTGAGCATCTATCGCTGTAGTTTTATCAGATTTCTTGCGGTTGCAGTGAAAGCAAGCTAGTGCCAAATTGTCAATATCGTTAGTCCCACTTTTAGTTAAGGGAATGATGTGCTCGATAGTAAACTCTACGTACTGCCATTGTTCGGAGGCATGACAATATTCGCACAGACAGTTTCCTCTCTGACGAACTTGATTTTGGATATTTTCAGGGATTTGACGGCGAGGTGACATTTCTACAGAGTAGGCTGAATCTGGCCCAAGAAAAGATTGCGGACAGTCCGATTGACAAAACTGAGGTAATCGTCGATTTCTTCGTAAAGATTGAGTTCTTGTTCTTCGTCAGGATTGAGGGGCAAAGTTTGTTGTTTGTCCAAGAGTTCTTGAATTCGATTTTTGACAGCGGTGGAGGCTTTAAAAATGGGTATGCCTTCCACTAATTCAATGCGGACAGCTCCTTCTATAGGTAGAGTATCGCGCAGGTTTTCCAGTTTGGGCAGGATGAGCATAGTTGTGGATTTTATGGGTTTCCCTCTTGATTATATCTACGTTTTTTTCAATCTTGCCTGACACTATCGGGTACGCCCACCGCAGAAATACCCGATATCGCCCTTAAATTCTGACACCGAATCAACTCGTTAAAATCCAAACTGCGCTTTTCTATCTGCGCCACAGCCTCGATCGCCCCAAGCAAATGTCCGGCCGCTTCCCCTTCGTTGTAACCACGCCTTCCCGCTACTCTAATCGCCCCTTCATCAGCATCTAACTCTACTTGGGAACTGCGGTTGTCCCGCCAAATTCGAGTCATGGCGAGTCCCGTCAAACCGCCCGCGATCGCAGTGCCGATCGCATCTCCCTGCAACAATTCTACAACAGTCCCGACAATTCCCGCCAGAGCCGCACCTTGATAAATATCCGGTTTAAACCACTTAACATTGCCCAGAAAACTTACATTCCGCAATAGCAGTAAATCCCGCTGCGGCTTAGATAGCAGCCTCCACAAATCAAAATTAATATAAATCGGGCGGGCGCTATTCCAAGGCAAAGGAAAATCGCAGTCAATTACCGTTGATTGTTGTGGCTTATTAATAATTTTACACATCATGCGGCCGGAAGCTGGCATAACATCTAACAGGCGGCGAATTTCGGGTTCGGGGTTCATAATCTTTTGGGGATTTGGTTATTGATTATTGGTTATTGATTATTGGTAATTAGACCTATTGCATATTTTTTTTGATTAATATGTCAACCGCAGATTTAAGGCAGATAAACGCCGATAATTTCCAGATAGTTTGGGAATGCTTGCAATTTGAGTCTAATCTGTAGGGACACGGCATTGCCGTGTCCTTTTCGCGTAGGTCATTTAAGGGTTTTTCTTGGAGGCGGAAGAAGGAGATTCTTGAGCTCTCGGAGCCGCTTTTTCGGTATTGGGCGAAGGCTTCGGACTGCCAATTGCTGGGGCAACTGACGGCTTTGAATTCGCGGTTGGGGATGCCAGTGGTTTGGCAGAATCAGGGGCTGTTAACGGGACCGCAGGGGCTGTCTTAGCGCCTAAAATGCTGGCGTCTCCGGTGTCCAAGGTGCCGGCGATGCAAGCGATCATCATTGTAGCTAAGGTGCCGACAAATAATGCTTTCCAACCGAGTTCGGAAATGTCTTTGCGGCGGGATGGAATTAGGGCGATCGTACCGCCGACAAATATGCCGACAGATGCGAGGTGGGCGAAGCCGGAAAGCGCGTAACTGACAATTAAAACTGTACGATCGCTCACCAGTTTTTTGGCCGATGCTTCTGCTAAGCTTTGATAAGGGGGAATTGCTGTTTCTAATAGTCGGCGACCAATAATTACTGAGGCTTCCCAAGAATCTTCAAAGGGAACTCCTGTTAATAGCGTCAGGGGATAAAATAAGACCCCCATAATGTTGGCTAAGGTGACAACTTTGAAAAAGCCACCAATTGGGCCGGGCAAAATTGCCAGCCAGCCAAAGAATTGATTAATTAAGGAAACTAAGCCCAATATTAAAATCAAAACAGCGGCAATAGCTACCGCCATTTTTACACCATCCAATGCGCCAATTATCGCTGCATCCAAAGGGCTGACTCGTTCGATGGGTTCTCCCCCAACTGTCTCTTGTTTAGGAATCTCGCCGTCCACTTCGTCAATTTCTTCGCCCACAAACTCGCGGCCTTTAGGCTTCCGTTCTTCCTTGGGAATGCCGCCCATTGTCAGGGGCACTCCCGTTTCCGGTACTAAGATTTTGGAGAGGACAAAGCAAGCGGGAATGGCGATAATTGAAGCTGAAACTAAATGCCCTAAAATATTTGGAAAAACAGGCTTGAGAAAACTAACGTAAATTGCTAAAGTTGAAGAAGCGGCCGTCCCAAAACAGCAAGAGAGGATTGCACAAAGTTCCGAACGAGTCATTTTCGGCAAATAAGGCTTGACGACAATTGCAGCTTCAATTCCTACGAAAATATTAGCAGCGCCACTAAGTGCTTCCGCGCCACTCAACCGCATTGTCATATAAAAGATTTTGGCAAAAACTTCGGTGATAATTTGAATCACGCCGATGTTGTATAGCAAGGCCATGAGGCCAGAAAAAAAGATGACTGTCGGTAAAGCTCGAAAGGCAAAAATATATCCTAAATTAACTGCCGGCTCTTTACCAGGTATTGGTACAACATTAGTCCCGAAGACAAATCTCGCT
The DNA here is from genome assembly GCF_036702135.1 of Microcoleus sp. LAD1_D3. Taxonomy (NCBI): domain Bacteria; kingdom Bacillati; phylum Cyanobacteriota; class Cyanophyceae; order Oscillatoriales; family Microcoleaceae; genus Microcoleus; species Microcoleus sp. LAD1_D3. Next base: position 52,713 of record NZ_JAUBSB010000024.1, read on the forward strand.
CCAGCATCAGCAGCGGTGAATACTCCATCCAGTAAGCCAGTAAACCACTCTAGGGCGATGCGAGTTGGGGGGAACAGGAATACTAAAAATCCCAAGACTAATTGCAGCCCAATACCCCAGATGATGACGCGCCAGGGAATATACTTGGACTGTCGGTTTTCTGAAAAAATCCAGGCGATCGCACATAAGCCAAAAATGCCCAGAAACGAGATAAGATTGTAGATAGACATGAGCCTAGTCCTTGAAATAGTTGAGAATGCCGATCGACGGTTTGCACCACATCAGTTATACTATTCATCTGACGGCAAATACTAAAAAAAATAACGGGCAGATGAATTACGCACTCAACAGCGTACTTATGTCATTGCTTAGGTCATTCCGAACTCTGCGGATCTTTAGCAACCCTTGATTTGCCGTAATTACCAGCAGTTTAGATAGAAACTCTAACACATGGAAGCTTTTGCTCCACATCCTCCTGAATGGACTGCGACGGCGGTTCACGCTAATGAGTTTTGCTGCCCCAAGTGCGGCGCTAGCTGTACGGATGCCGCTGAGGTCTGGATTAATCGCCGATCGCCAGTATACACCGAGTTCAACCGCCGCAAGTGGCAAGAATTTTACCGCTGCCAGTGTAGCGGCGTGTGGTGGGCCTGGAGTAACGATAGGCCTCCTTCTGAACTTGTGCGTCGCGATGAGAACTCGGATGATGACTCGGCTGATGATTTTTAGAAAGGTGACAGAATTTTCGATTTTCGATTTTATTTAAAATTAGGGTAAGTTGTAGATGGCGCACCCTAAACTCAGAGAGGTTATCGCTCGTTCTTAACTAATTGAGCACGTCAAGTATTCCCTTGACTACGCCTTCCATTACTCTTTCAATTAAGCTCAATTCATTTTCGCCGATCGACTCATTCAACAGCATTGACTGAATTCTCTGTCTGTCATTGCGAGTCAGTTCGCCTGACGAAAATATCTGCTCAACTATTTGTTCCGTTAGAAATGGGAAAGTTGGAGTTTGCATGATTGGCCTCTAAAAGCATCAATATTTTGTTTTTAACTTCATTAGAGCAGCCAGTTATTTTGGGGGTTTTTGCCGTCCCACCCAATCATTGCTGCAATCATAAGGCTTTGAGGGCATTTTGTCAAGACACCTGCGACAGATAAATATAAAATCTGCATTAAATTTCCAATATTCTGGCAACGGGTGGTTTTGAAGTGCGATCGACCCCCGGCAGTGCCGGTGTTCGATCGACCTTTTTAAGTTTATTGGCACTGGGGCGGAACATTACAGCTCAAAAAAAATCAAAACTACAATAGATTTGAATTGGTAATCGGGAATTGGCTTTTCTGAATTCCCTCATCCTTCCGGCTAATGACTAATGACTAATGACTAATGACTAATGACTAATGGCTTCCTCCAATGACCTATTTTCGTTCTGCTCTAATTTTGACATTAGGTTTTTGGCTGCTACCGCTAGCAGTGCGATCACAACCTGTAGTTCCTGCTACTGACGGCACGAATACTGTTGTTAAGTCCGAGCAAAACCGCACAGACATTAGTGGCGGACAACTGTCGGGAAATGGCGCCAATCTGTTTCACAGCTTCAGCCAATTTAATCTCAGCGAAGGTCAAATAGCTAATTTTCTAACTAATCCAAATATTCAAAATATTTTAGGGCGGATTTCCGGCGACAATGTTTCTATAATTAACGGTCTGATTTCTGTAACCGGTGGCAACTCGAATTTATTCTTAATGAATCCGGCGGGAATTGTCTTCGGTCAAAATGCTAGATTAAACGTGCCGGGGTCGTTTTTCGCGACAACGGCTACAGGTATTGGTTTCGGCGACCGCTCGTTTAATTCGAGCGGAATTAATGATTACAAAGCTTTACTGGGAAATCCTAATCAATTTAATTTTAATAACTTACAAATTGGTACAATTGTCAATGCGGGAAACTTGGCAGTGGGCAGCGGGCAAAGTTTAACTTTGCTCGGTGGCACAGTTATTAATACAGGACAATTATCCGCTCCCAACGGTCAAATTACTGTGGCTGCTGTTCAGGGACAAAATGCAGTCCGCATCAGTCAAATAGGCAATTTATTGAGTTTAGAAATTACTCCGTCTTTGCAGTCAGAAACATCTGCGCTCGCCCCACAAGCTTTGCCTCAGTTGCTGACGGGCCCCGGCGTAGCGTCAGCCACAGGTTTAACGACTAACGAACAAGGTCAATTGGTACTCACTGGCGGCCAAACAGTGCCGACAGTTGCAGGAAGTGCGATCGTCTCCGGTTCTATAAATGTATTTGGCCCTTCTGGGAATGCTGGCGGCACAGTCAATATTTTAGGGGAAAAAGTTGGACTGTTCGGCGCAAATATCAATGCTTCCGGGACAGATGGCGGAGGTACGGTGCGCGTCGGAGGCGGTTTCCGGGGGATGGAACCAGTGCCAAATGCCCAGGTAACTTATGTTAGTCCTGATTCTACGATCGCAACAAACGCGATCGACCGTGGCAATGGCGGCACTGCGGTAATTTGGTCAGACAATATAACTCGCTTCTTCGGCAATATTAGTGCTCGCGGGGGCATCGCCGCAGGTAACGGCGGAAGAGTAGAAGTTTCGGGCAAAAATGCTTTAACTTTCCAAGGAGAGGTCGATACCCGCGCGACTAACGGTGCGATGGGCAATTTGTTGCTAGATCCGGCAAATATTACGATCGTCAGCGGTAACGGCGACAGCAGCGCACCATCAACTGGCGGGGAACTCCAATCGACACCAGAACCCAATGAAACATCGATCTCAGAAGTGCAGTTGGAACAGATGGCGGCCGGCAGCAACGTGATTCTAGAAACCCCCGGCTACATCACCCTCCAAGACTTGTCCGATAACAAACTTTCCCTGCAAGCGAGAACGGGAGACACCGTAACATTTAGATCCGGCGGAGTGTTTGTTGTCAATGACTCCAAGGACGCAATCGAGACTCAAGGTGGCAACATCAACATTTTCGCCAGCAGCATCTCTCTGGGCGGACTCAATGCTAACGGCGGTAATATCGCTCTCACTGCTAACGGCATTGACTTCAGAGGCGGCAGCAATTCCGTCAGCAGTGCGGGGGGAACAATTCGCTTGCAACCCAACGATAGCCGAGCGATTCGGATCGGTGGCACCGGCGATATTTTGGGCATTTTGGACTTGACGGCAACGGATCTCGGCGCTTTGGCGGGGGGTTTCAGTTCGATCGCGATCGGGCGCGAAAACGGTAGCAGCTCGATCGCGATCGTCGCACCCATTACCTTCAACAGCCCGCTGACACTTCAAGGCAGGTCGATCGCGATCGACAATCCCCTGAATACAAGCGGCAGCGCTGGCTTGACTCTCGACGCGCCCCAAACTGATCTCAAGGCCAACATTGCGACATCCGGCGGCGATCTCACTTTTACAGGAAACGCATCCCTCAATGCTGACGTGGCTTTGAGCACAGAAGCTAGGGGCAACATTCTGTTCTCCGGTAGCCTAGACGGATCTCGTGCCCTGAGACTAGACGCTGGGCGAGTGCTGTTCGGCGCTACAGTCGGTCAAGCTGCACCGCTGGCGAGTTTGACTGTAAACGCCGGCAGTACCCAGGTTTCGGGCAATATTGCGACATCTGGCGACATGACTTTCAACAGTGCCGTCACAGTCGATCGCAGTACCGCCCTAGCCACCACTACCGGCAATATCGCTTTTGCCAATACCCTCGACAGCACGCTGGGCAGAGCAAATAATTTGACGCTGCGCGCTGGCGGCAACATTACTTTTGACGGCCTAGTCGGTCAAACTCAGCGGTTGGGCCGGCTCTCGGCTGACGCTGCTAGCGTGACGGCTGCTTCCACAATTACAGCACGCAGTTTGAGCGTTAACGCCCGCGATTCTGTTACCTTCGGGGGGGAGAGCACGGCCGCTTTGGGAGCCGATATCAAGGCAGCAAATGTCCTCTTAGAGGGTAATTTAAGGACGGATGGCGGCAACGTGAACCTGCAAGGAAGCCGCGAGGTTCGGACTGGCAATATTACCTCGAACGGCGGGAGGATTCGGGTTGAGGGAAATACTGTTGCTGCAGGCGTGATCGACTCGTCATCGGCAACGGGAACAGGAGGCGCGATCTCTCTCCAAACCAATGCTGGGCCTTTAACTGCGGGAGCTTTGAACGCTTCGGGGGCGATCGGCGGAAATATTGTTGTCACCTCTTCATCGGGCATTTCGGCTCTAGATATCAACTCCAGCAGCACTTCAAACGGCAACGGCGGAGGCGTTTCCTTGAGCGCGACTGATAACATTCAGTTGGGCTTTATCAATGCTCAAGGTGGCCCTGGTGGCACTGGGGGCAGCGTTGATGTGACAACCCTCGGTTTGTTTCGATCGAACAGTGTTTTCAACGATATATCGGGCAATTCTTCGAGTATTTCTACTGCCGGAGGTGCGGGGGCGGGGGCAGTCGCAATTGGCCACGGAGGCGGTATCGATCGACCGTTTGTAGTTGGCGGCGCGATCGATAATGGAACCCAGGGAAGCATTAATGCTGGCGGGGGAAACGCCATTTTGCCCACTTTTTCTTTTGGACAAACTTACACCCAAGGAAGTTTACCAAATCAGATTTCCCTAGTTACGCCGGGCCCGCCCTCTACTCCTGCACCAATTCCCGCACCAATTCCCGCACCAATTCCCGCACCAATTCCCACACCAATTCCCGCACCGCCTCTAGTTTCCGTAAATCCTGAGCCTCCCCCGTCACTTCCTGCGTCTTTGCAAGTAGAATTGCGATCGCCAAACCGAGAGAAAATTTCCCCAAATCGCCAGGAGATTTTGGTTCCTTCTCGCAGATTCGATTCGGCCGGATCGGGAGTTTTAGAGTTTGAGCAAACCTTTACTCGCGAGTACGAAAAATATCTAGACTTGCCCGCAAGAACGCCGATTAGTAATATGTCGGTAATTTACGAAACTCTTCGCAAAAACGAAAAAATTACCGGGATAAAATCGGCCATTATTTATATGAATTGGGTCAGCGGCTTGGCTGCCACCACCGCCAAAGAAAATGGTTCAGTGCTGGTGGCAAGTCAGGATTTATCTAATCTATCGCCTGTGAGAAAAAACCGCACCTCCGGGCCTCCTCGCGTCTTAGAAGATAAGTTAGCCCAGAGGTTGCCGCCGGATGGCAAAGAAGTTTCCGATGTTCCTAACGGGGAGCATTTAGAATTAGTGTTAGTAACAGCTAATGCTGAACCGAGGCGCGTTTTAATTCCAGCGACAACGCGCTGGCAGGTGTTGCAATTGGCTGACGCCCTGCAAAGCGAAATCACTAATCCCCGCAAAAGAAGCAGCATTAGTTATTTGGATACGGCGCAAAAACTTTATCGGTGGTTAATTGCGCCAGTTGCTGCCGACTTGGCAGCTTTAAAGATTGACAATTTAATTGTAATTCCGGCAGCCGGTTTGCGGAGTGTGCCGTTTGCGGCCCTTCACGACGGCAAAGGCTTTTTAGTTGAAAAATATAGCATTAGCGTGATGCCGAGTCTGAGTTTAACGGATATCGGCTACGACAATATTGCGGATGATGAAGTTTTGGCGATGGGGGCGTCGGTATTTGAAGATAAAGCGCCATTACCGGCGGTACCGGTAGAGTTAGAGTCGATCGCGCCGCCCGATCGCGGAAAATCATTTTTGAATCAAGATTTTACTCTCGCCAATTTGCAAGCTCAGCGGGCAAATCGGCCTTTTGGTATCATTCACTTAGCAACTCACAGTGAATTCCAGCCCGGAGAACCGAAAAATTCTTACATTCAGTTGTGGGATACTAAATTGCGTATCGATCAAATGCGGCAGTTGCGATGGAATGAACCGCCGGTGAATCTATTAGTTTTAAGCGCGTGCAGTACCGCTTTGGGCGATGCAGAGGCGGAGTTGGGGTTTGCGGGTTTGGCGGTAGCTAGCGGTGCTAAATCGGCTTTGGCGAGTTTGTGGGAAGTCAGCGATGAGGGGACTTTGGGGCTGATGACTGAGTTTTATCGGCAGTTGCGGGCCCCCAGACGCGGTGGCAATTTGATGATCAAAGCGGAGGCTTTGCGGCGCGCGCAATTGGAGATGCTGCAGGGGCGTGTGCGGATTCAAGACGGGATGCTGCGAGTCGAGGGGCTTTCTATGAGTTTAATTTTGCCTCCGGAAATTGTGGCGCGGGGCGATCGAGTGCTTTTGCATCCTTATTATTGGGCCGCCTTTACAATGATTGGCAATCCTTGGTAAGGGGGATGTTGAATAAAGAAGGAAAAAGAGGCGTTGCTGAATCAAGGTATCAATAGTGCAGGAAGTGGAATATCCTGAAATTTTAGCTAATGTATAGCAATCCTAAACCATTGGTGAATTTCTTACTCTCTCCCCTCTTGATAAGGGGATGGTTGGAGTGGGGGAAAAATTTACGACTCCTGCAAGGATTGCTATATGGAGTGATTTGCACTCGCTTTCATTACATGGTAATTCCCCCTATTTATACTCTAATTATGCAGCGCCCAAATCTCCTAGGAAGCTCAACCGCGATCGCACTTCACTCTGTTTTGCTTGCTTTTGCAGGAAACTCTAGAGCGATCGGACTGCTGAGGCGAATGTTTAGCCGTCTTATTTTTAAGAAATGTTAACAAAAAATAACTTTTCCTTTAAACCTTAAGCTTTTCTTAAAATTTCGGGTATAGTTATGTATTAGAAGATACATCTAGTTAATACATTGACACTTTCTAAAAAAAAATTGAGTATTAATACTGAGAAGAGGCTGTAAGAATGATTAACTTAGCTGGCTACGAGATTACCAACCAAATTCATGAAAGTAACAATTCTTTAGTTTACCGAGGACTGAGAAAGCAAGACAACCAACCGATAATTCTCAAATTTCTCAAACAAGATTATCCGATGCCAGCTTCGTTAGTCAGATACAAGCAGGAATACGAAATTACACGCAATCTCAACCTAGAAAGTGTACCGCAAACCTACAGCTTAGAAAGATACCAGAACAGTTTGGCTATCATTTTCGAGGATTGTGGTGGAGAATCATTAAAGCTCTTGTTGGCTTCTCACCAACTTAAATTAGAAGAATTTTTCTTAACAGCTATTAAAATAACCAGGGCTTTAGGTGAAATTCATCAACATAAAATTATTCATAAAGATATCAATCCCAGCAATATTATCATTAACTCAACCACAGGGCGAGTTCAAATTATAGATTTTGGCATCTCTACTGTTTTAAAGCGCGAAAATCCTACCCTAAAAAATCCTAATGTTTTAGAAGGCACTCTTAGTTATATATCGCCGGAACAAACAGGCAGAATGAACCGCTCGATCGACTATCGCACTGATTTTTACTCATTAGGAGTCACTTTTTACGAACTCCTAACAGGGCAATTGCCATGGGATTACAGCGATGCAATGGAATTAATCCACTGTCACATTGCTAAACAAGCAGTACCGCCCCATCAAATCAATCGAGAAATTCCTAAAGTTGTTTCTGATATTGTGATGAAGCTATTAGCGAAAACCGCTGAAGCCAGATATCAAAGCCCTTGGGGAATTATCGCTGACTTAGAAGAATGCCTAGAACAATTAAAAACTACGGGAGGAATTGCAGATTTTGCGATCGCCCAAAAAGATATTACAGATAAGTTTCAAATCCCTCAAAAACTCTACGGCAGAGAAACAGAAGTTGAAACCTTATTAGCAGCCTTTGAGCGAGTCAGCAGGGGCAGCACCGAAATGATGCTAGTATCCGGTTACTCTGGCATTGGTAAATCCGCCTTAGTACAAGAAGTTTATAAACCAATTACTAAAGCGAGAGGTTATTTTATTGCCGGAAAATTCGACCAATTTCAAAGAAATATCCCTTATGCGGCTGTTGTCAAAGCCTTTCAATCATTAGTCAAGCAACTCTTAAGTGAAAGCGAAAAGCAACTCAATACCTGGAAAGAAAAACTTTTAGCAGCTATTGGCGCTAATAGTCAAATCATTATAGATGTCATTCCTGAAGTAGAATTAATCATTGGCAAACAGCCTACAGTACAAGAATTAAGCGCTACAGAAGCACAAAACCGATTTAATTTAGTATTTCAAAAATTCATCCGCGTGTTTTGTTCATTTGACTATCCCTTAGTCATCTTTCTCGACGATTTACAATGGGCTGATTCCGCCACATTGAAATTGCTACAAGTAATGATAGCAGATGAGCAAACCAATTATCTATTTCTAATTGGTGCTTATCGAGACAACGAAGTTAACCCATCTCATCCTTTAATAATGACTTTGGATGAGCTGCAAAATCAAGGTGCAAGAATCGAGCGAATTACTTTAACTCCCTTACACCTTCACCAGATAGGCAACTTAATTGCTGATACCGTGCGTAAAGACACAGAATCAGCCCTCCCCCTAGCAGAGTTAGTTATCAATAAAACTCAAGGTAATCCTTTTTTTGTCAATCAGTTCCTCAAAACTCTCTATCAAGAAAACCTGCTAAAATTCAATTTCCTCAAAAGAAACTGGGATTGGAACATTTCAGAAATTGAATCAGTAGGTATTACTGATAACGTCATTGAATTGATGCTTGGCAAATTGAAAAAACTGCCCGTATCAACTCAGCAAGTTTTGCGTTTGGCTGCTTGCGTGGGTAATAGTTTTGACTTACACACTCTCTCAATTATTAATGAGAAATCTTGGGGAGCCACGTTTCAAGAACTATTGCCAGCCATTCAAGAGGGATTGATTCTAACTACTTCTGAGTTAGGTGCTACCGAATCCGAAATAATTAATTCAGACCTGGTAATTACTACTTATAAATTTTTGCATGACCGCGTGCAGCAGTCAGGTTACGCTTTGATTGACTCAAAACTGCAAACCGCAATTCACCTACAAATTGGTCGCCTATTACTAGCGAATATTTCTCCTGAGCGACGAGCCGAAAGAATTTTTGAAATTGCCGATCATTTAAATTCGGGTCGGAATTTAATCATTGATGATAACGAGAAAACTGAACTAGCTATTTTAAATTTAACAGCCGCTCGCAAAGCCAAAGATGCAACGGCTTATGCTGCTGCCAGAGACTACTTAAAAATCGGTCGAGAAATTTTACCGGGCGATATTTGGCAAGAATCCTACGAACTAGCTTTTACCTTTCATAAGGAGCTGGCAGAAGCAGAATATTTAAACGGGAATTTTGAAGCATCAGAAGCTTTAATAGAACTGGCCTTTGCCCGGGCAAAATCTGACATAGAAAAAGCCGAAGTTTACAACATTTTGATCGTGCAGTATACTCTGCTGACTAAATATGAATTAGCAGTTCAATCTGGATTAAAAGCCCTTCAATTGCTGGGAATAGACTTGGCTGAAGATAATTTAAGCGAGGCGGTGAATGGTGAACTGGCGGCAGCTAAAGCCAACTTGGCAAACCAAGAAATTGCTTCATTAATTAATGCAGAAAAGATGAAATATCCGGCTCAACAAATTGCCATGAAATTATTGGGCAACATGGGGCCACTAACGTTCTTTTCATCTCAAGAACTGTGGAAGTTGACTGTGATCAAAGGGATTAACCTTTCTCTTAAGTACGGTTTTGTGGCGGGAGGATCTTACTGCTATTCGTGTTATGGAATTATCCTGAATTCAATTTTAGGGGATTACCAATCGGCTTATGAGTTTGGCAGACTCGCTCTGAATCTCAGCGAAAATTCAAATAACTTGTCTCAAAACTGCCAAGATAGTGTGATTTTTGCCAATTACTTAAACTGCTGGGTGAGACCGCTCAAAACTACTGCTGAAATTAATAATGAAGGGTATAAAGTTGGCTTGCAATCTGGTAACTTGCAATGGACAGGTTATAACCGGATGTTTCAAACTATTACCTATTTCTTCCAAGGCATGAATTTGAATAATCTCTTGGAAGATATTGGCAAGTCGCTCCATTTTTGCGAGCAAACTAAAAATTTGTGGGCAATTGATATAATTCTGGCTAATAAATTAGCAATTTTAAATTTGATGGGCGAAGAGGATGAAATTAGCGAAAGACAGCATTTAGAAAATTTCCACAATCGTAAAAGTATGGCGGCTCTGTGCGAGTTTTATGTTTTAAAAGCGCAGACTTTCTATCTTTACGGACTGTATAGTGAGGCGCTAGAATCATCGGATCGCGCGGCAGAACTGATCGATTATTTGATGGGTCACATTTCTAGTGCTCACCATAATTTTTACCGTTGTATGATTTTAACGGCTCTGTATTCAGAAGTTTCTGAATCGGAGCAAAAAGATTATTGGCAGCAATTAGAAGCTAATCAGAAACAAATCAAAATTTGGGCGGACAACTGCTCGGAAAGTTTCGCACATAAATTCTGGCTAGTGGCGGCTGAAATGGCGAGAATTTCAGGTCGAGATTTGGAGGCGATGGATTTGTACGATCGCGCGATAGCCGAGGCTAGAGAGCATGATTTTATTCAGAATGAAGCGCTGGCGGCGGAACTGGCTGCTAAGTTCTGGTTGGCGAAAGACAAAGAAGAATTTGCCCAAATCTACTTGACTAAAGCCCACTATGGCTACCAATACTGGGGTGCTAAACGTAAAGTGGAGAGTTTGGAGGAAAAATATCCCCAATTAATAGCGAGAACTTCAGGGAAGACAACCACTCAAACTAAAGTTAATCGAACTACGACGGCGACTACTAGCAACAATTTGGCAGATACGTTAGATTTAACTACTGTGATGAAAGCTTCCCAAGCGATTTCGGGTGAAATAGTTTTGAGTCGGCTGCTGGAAAGATTGATGAAAATTGCGATCGAAAATGCGGGGGCCCAAAAAGGTTTTTTGATTTTAGAAAAAGCGGGAAACTGGGCGATTGAGGCGGAAGGTTCGGTGAAGGAGGATGAAGTTAGTGTGCTGCGATCGCTTCCTCTCAATCCAACAGCAGCTTCTGGCGACACTCCTTTGCTGGCAAGTGCGATCGCCAATTATGTGATTCGCACTCAGGAAAATGTGGTGTTAAATAATGCTGCTCAAGAAGGACAATTTACCCGCGATCCTTATATTGCAGCCACTCAACCGAAATCTATTCTTTGCACTCCTCTGCTGCACCAAGGTAAGTTGACAGGCCTTCTTTATTTGGAAAATAACCTGACTGAAGGGGCTTTTACTACCGATCGGCTTGAGCTGTTAAAACTGTTATCTGCCCAAATTGCTATTTCTATTGAGAATGCTCAACTTTACAAAAATTTACAGGAGTTTAATCAAAACTTAGAGCAATTAGTGAGCGATCGTACTCAACAATTATCCAACACCCTAGAGGCTTTAAAAGCCACCCAAACTCAGCTCGTCGAATCGGAAAAAATGGCATCTCTGGGAGGATTAGTTGCTGGTGTTGCCCATGAAATTAATACTCCGATCGGAGTGGGCGTCACTGTTGCTTCAGCTTTGGCAGAAAATACCACAGAATTTGCATCTATTTATAAAAGTGGCAAAATGAAGCGCTCAGATTTAGAAGAGTTTGTCGATATTGCTAGTCAAAGCAGTAAGGCGCTTCTAATTAACCTAGATCGGGCGGCAGCATTGATTCAAAGCTTTAAGCAAGTAGCAGTCGATCGCTCTAGCGAAGAACGACGTACTTTCCAGATCAGACCTTATCTTGATGAAATTTTATTACAATTAAAACCCAAGTTGAAAAATAGCCAACATTCGCTTAAAATTAAGGGAGATAGCAAGATCGCCATAGATTCTTATCCAGGAGCGTTATCCCAAGTTGTGACGAACTTGCTGATCAATTCTCTGATTCATGCCTACGAACCAGGGATTTCTGGGGAAATAATCTTTGCTTGGGAGCAAGAAGGTAATCGGCTAAGGTTTGAATACGCCGATGAAGGTAAAGGAATTCCTCCAGAAAACTTAAGTAAAATTTTTGAGCCATTCTTTACCACTAAGCGTGGTCAAGGTGGCAGTGGGTTAGGGTTACATATTGTGTACAATTTAGTCACCCAAAAACTCAAAGGTGAAATTGAATGTCTAAGTGAGGTGGGAAGAGGAACAAAGTTTATTATTAAATTACCCATGCAAATTGATTCACAAATGTAGAGTTCCAATTCCGATTTCTGGGCAAATATAACTAAGTAAGTCCACCTCATTAAAAGTAAAATAAGCATGAGTGAAAATGTTGCTGTGTAACTCTTCTTCCTTCTGCCTTTTTCTTAACAGGTTTTCTAACTTCAAACCTAAACATTAGTAAAAAATAAAGGTGTACAGCAATGAAAAGTGATGTTGACGATTTGTTAACTAAACCATCTCCAGAAACAGTATTCTTTGCCGAAGTAATCGACTCGGATGACGAGATATTGTTTGCCGATGAAACCACAGAAGAAAAACTGAGTGAAAGCTGGAAAATTTTAGTTGTAGATGATGAGTCTCAAGTTCACACCGCTACCGAAATTTCACTAAGGAAGTTTGTCTTTGAAAACAAATCTTTAACCTTCATTAAGGCTTACTCGGCTCGTGAAGCTAAACAGCTAATCCAAGAAAATCCTGATGTTGCCATTATCTTACTTGATGTAATTATGGAAACAGATGATGCTGGCTTAAACTTTGTTAAATATGTCCGCGAAGTCTTAGGCAACCAGTTAGTGCGAATTATTTTACGCACGGGTCAACCCGGACAAGTACCTGAAAAAAGCATTATTATCAATTACGATATTAATGACTATAAAACTAAAACTGAATTAACGACATCAAAGCTATACACTACGATGCTAACAGCTTTGAGAAGTTTTTCTCTAAGTCATAAATTACAGTCTGAAATAGAGCGGCGCGAACAAGTAGAGAAAGCACTCCGTATCAGTCAAGAAAAAGAGTACCAAAAATCTCTTGCTTTAGAACATTTTGTCAAAGAACTGCAAGAAACACAACTACAGTTAGTTCAAAGTGAAAAAATGTCTAGTCTCGGTCAATTAGTTGCCGGTGTTGCTCATGAAATCAACAATCCGGTTAACTTTATTTACGGTAATCTCTCCCACGCCAACGACTATATTAAAGAACTCATTAATATGTTGAATCTTTACCAAAGGTATTACCCGCAACCAGAAGCAGAAATTGTCCATGAAATAGAAGATGCAGAGTTACCATTTATCATAGATGATTTACCAAAATTGCTTTCTTCCATGCAGTTAGGGATCGAACGCATTCGCAATATTGTTCACTCTCTACGCAATTTTTCGCGGTTGGATGAAACTGAAATTAAATCAGTAGATATCCACGAAGGCATTAATAGCACTTTGATGATCTTACAGCACCGACTAAAGGCTAAGTCTGATCGACCTGCTATTAATGTGATAAAAGACTATGGTGCATTGCCACTTGTGAACTGTTATGCGGGTCAGCTCAATCAGGTGTTTATGAACCTTTTAGCGAATGCTATAGATGCTTTAGAAGAGCGGCTAAGTAGAGAAGATGGTGCAGGTTGTCACCCCCAGATTTTGATTCGGACTGAAGTTGTACCCGGCAATTCGCATGACAACATTAGCTCGGCTTCCCACATCCTGGTAACAATTGCTGATAATGGTGTGGGCATGACAGAAACAGTTCGTGCTAAACTTTTTACTCCCTTTTTTACTACTAAACCCATAGGAAAAGGTACAGGCATGGGATTGTCCATCAGCCGAAAAATTCTGATAGAAAAACACTGCGGTCAATTGGAGTGTATTTCTACGCCAGAGCAGGGAACGCAGTTTATTATTGATCTGCCGACTATCTGTAGAGCCACTAATATCGCCGTAGCTAATGCCTAGAAAACTTATCTGGCTGAATTGATCATATACCGGGTTTCAGTTGCATGAGAATAGGGTAATTGCTAATTCCTCATTAATCGGAATTCTGACAGAAATTTTTCCCGCATCAAGTCCCCCCTTTTCTGGGGTGGGGACTTGATGCAATACGGTTCAGTTAGTGCTAAAACCTTTGAACCACTTTGGATTATTCTTAATCAAGGGAAGTGCTATTTTATGTGACAGATTGCTGGAAAGTTGACCGAAGTTTTAGTGCTGATATCAATTCCGGTTGCACCGGAATTATTGTTGACTGTTGACTGTTGACTGTTGACCGAAAGCATCCAGGATACAAGCCGCCGGATTCATCCGTCCAGAAATAAAAAACCTGTATCCGATGAAACTTGCCCCCCGAATTTATCCGTGGGGTCAATGCTTCAATTCTTTAATCTAAAATCTAAAATCGCGCAATCGATTGACTGTTGACGGGCGGGTCGAAAAACTGAATGGTTGAGTGTTAACTGTTGACTCGATTTTATTATTCCGATGCAACCGGAAACGATATGATTCAGGTAAAATTATTAGCAAAAACTATAGGAAAAGACTTGACGGAAAAAATACAATATGAAGACATTATTTTCCTCACTTGAATAAAAAAATATTGGCTACTCTAAATCTGAACAAAGGCTCAGACACTCCGTTGGATCGATTATTAATTCACCCTTCCCAAATTTGCCGATATTCCAATTCCATATCAAAATCAAAGAAATTATTTTGGTTTTATGCGATCGCCGGCGTTGCTTAGTGATACCCTAATTCAGCAACGCCTTTTTTTATAGTAATATCATCAAGGCAATCAACGCTTTTCGCTTTGCCGTAAATGCCGCCCGATTTCTTGATGACATATGTGCCAAAAATACAGTGATAAATTCAGAAGAGCTAATAATTTAGTGCCGTCTTCTAACATCGCGTGTACTCCTAGACTTTGAGACTCAAAAATATCCTCAAACCGTGAGATAGCAAACAAGAGGAATGCTACGACTAATGGCAGGTAAGGAGTGGTTTTGATGTATAGCCAAAACTTAACTCCGTAAAGGAAAACCGCCGTACCATAACACAAATAAATAAATTTGAGAGATATGCCCAACCGAGAAAGAATCAAAGTCATCCGAAACCTGTCATCCAGGAAAAAGACTCCCAGTAGTAATGCACTAAAAAATAAGAATATCCCCGATCGACTCCGCGGCTCTTTTTGGCGCAACACTCCGAAAGTAAAGGCACAAATTGCTACTGGGATGCACCAGAGGACTTCGGAAACTCCGGTGAGAATGCCTTCGTAAGGGAACCAGAAATTAAAAGGATCGCTAAACAGGCGTTCAACTCCGTCTCCCTGGTTGTTGAGTTTTGCGTATACGCTCAGCCCGCCCAAAATCAGAACAGTCAGAATGTTAAAAGCAGCTAAAAACCGTACACGAAAAAAGTGTTTTTTGAAAATTTCTAAAGAATGTGAAAACTTGGGAATTTTATCGAATAAATGCAGATGCTTCATAAAAAATGTCTCTAATCAATACGGATCGTTACTTATTCACGGGTAGCCAAACCACAAATGTAGTGCCACGCTCCGCTGGATATAATAAATTAGTTTCTGCAGAGGGCAGCCATTCAGGATTGACTGGGGAAAATACTTCTATTTCTCCTTGCATTTGGCGAACTAAATCGCGGGCGATCGCCAAACCCAATCCTGTGCCGGGAATTGCGGTCTGCGCTTTTTCTCCCCGGTAGTGCCGCTCAAATAAATGCTCTAAATCCTGGGGGGGAACGCCGGAACCTGTGTCGCTGACTGCAACTGCTATGGCAGGCAATTGGCTGTATCCTGCCCGATCGCCATCCGCTGCTTTGTACCTTACTTTAATATAAATTTGGCGACCGACAGGGGTATATTTCAAAGCATTGTCAATTAAATTGCTCAAAACCTCGCGCAAAGCTCGATCGTTCGCTGAGACTGGCGGCAAATCCGCCTCTAGGTCAGCTACCAATTTCAGATGCCTTTCAGAGGCGATCGCCTCGGCGGAAGTTAACAGCGGTTTTAAGACTTCTGCCACAAAACAGGATTCCTGCAAATGGGCCGCAGGTGACAGCGACAGAGGAGAATGCCGGATTGATTCCACATTGGACATTGCTTTTTCTGAAGTGCCCGATGGCAGTTTTAGATGTGCTTCGCCGGTGTCAACAGTTCGATCGAACTGGCCGAGCAACTCTTGCAGCCGATCGCTCTCTCGGACAATACTAAAAGCCACATTGCGGTTTTTGTCTTCCGGTACCAGCCGCCGCGCTAACAACTTGCCAAAAGTTCGCAACGCTGTCAGCGGACTTTTGAACTGGTGGAGCAAATTGTGCATCGTGTCGTAAACCTGAGCCTGGATTTGCCGAGTTGCGCCCAATTCCTGGTGCATCCACTGCGATCGCTGGTCTAAAATGCAGGCTAGGGCTAAGGTGCGAGCAATTTGTTGTATCTGAGCCTCCTCTGGCTCGTTCCAAGGCCTGTCTTGCCGACCGCTGACTAGAAGTCCCATTACAGCTCCCTCGTGTATCAGAGGCGTCACAATTTGCCTCCGCTGCTGCCACACATTCTCCGGGCCTTGGCACTGATGGGAACTGCGCTCATTACCCGGAAGCGGTTCGGGTGCGATCGCCTCTACGGTTGATTCTTCCACAGAAAGAACCCGCGGCGCCAGCAGTCGCGGCACCGGTTTGACTGTCGAGCTTTCGGGAGATTGCAACCTCAACCCCTGATTTTCTTCCGATTCGGCTGAGGTTTCTGGGTAAACCGCGATCGGCACCAACTTTGCTTCGCTGCCTTCTACCAACTCTTGTGTCAGGTATACCGCGCTGAATTTCGCTCCCAAACTGACGGCGATGGCCACCTGCGAGTGGCAAAGCTTGACAAATTCTGAACTGGCTGGCATTAACATGAGCGCCACATTAAGATATCTAACGGAATTCTAAGTAAATTACAAATGATCTGCCACCGATTACTGATGAGAGACTTCTAGATTTTAGGTTTCTTCCCTTTGATAGAAGGCAGCTATGTTGAAGGCATGGGGTTTTTATGAACCCAAATTGCCCCGCATCGCCGTCCGCGCAGCTTCCACCGATCCCCAAGCTTGGCTTTTGGCGGAACTTGCGGCCAACCATACCACAACAGCTACACTTTTGTCGATCGGCACGAATGTGAAGATTATGTCGATATATTAAAAACAGTTGATTTTTTGAGCTAGAACGGATATACTGGCCTCGGATTTGGTAGCTATCATTACAACCTGTCTGCTCATACTGTCTGCTCACAGAGGAGGTAAAGAAATTGGCCAGGAGACGCAAACGCAAGAGTCGCCGCCGACAAGAAGGACGCAGAATTTTAGAGTGTGTGCCTCAATATAGCATCGAGAGCGGCGAAGATAAACCCGTAACAGCGGCTCGCAAGTTCATCCATGCAGAAGGCATTGCTCCCCCAGCATTGCTGTTAGTCAAGCGTAACGAGCATACCACTGACAGATACTTCTGGGCTGAAAAAGGTTTATTTGGAGCCCAATACGTAGAAGAGAACCATTTCTTGTTTCCCAGCTTAAAGGTGATGTTGGAAGCTACCACAGAAAAAATTCCTGTGGTGTCAGCGGCCCGCGCATAGCTCAAAATGTTTAGCTCAAAACATTGACAGCAATGTTTTTCTAAGTCTTTTAACAAAAGCGCGAGAGTTCTCATTGTCTGGAGAGTGCCAACTGAATTTTCTGCGAAAAGTCCTTAGGAATTAGGGTATAAGGAGCCATCGCAACAGGCTTGATCGCAGCCCAAGGGCGATCGCCACAATTGGCACTTTCACGATAATGGTTTTTTTTTGACTGTTTTGTCGATCAATTTGTCGATCGAACAAGTGGATCAAAAAAACAGCCAACGAGAGAGCTGCTCTTTAGTCATCGGTTTGTCTGCTCGAAGTCTAACTACGGCATCTAGCATATCAAAAAACGTTCCGCGTCAAACTTTTAATCGATCGGTTTCAAATCTAAAGCTTTTTGCATGGCTGCTAGTTCATCGCGGTGAGCTCGGACAGTAACAAAGCTCTTGGTTTGGCTTCCCGACTCAGCAACTGATTCGAGTTTGAGCGAGACTTGCTCAGAGCGTCCAGCTTTTTTCCAGTAAAATACCCCCGCCAGCGGGGACAGCAGTACCAAAGCTAGGAAAATTTGACCCTGCTGAGGAACTAGCATTCCCAAAACCAGCCCCAAGCACAGAGCGCCGCCTGCACTTAGCATGGTTAAAAAAATAGCCAAAAACCAACTCGGTCGCACAAAACCCTCAAAGGTGACTTTATAGTTGGGGGCATCGACGGCTGCAACTCGGTAAGCCCTAGAAGCAAAATACTCTTGTAGCTGGGTTAACAGTGACTCTTGGGCGCTCTCGGAAGCAAGCTTGACTTGTTCGATTCGATCTTTGACTGAGGCTTTGATGAAGAAAAACAAGCCAACAGCCAGCAGCAGCGTTAGCACAAATGTTGAAGGAAGAACAGCAGTATTCATCGGTAGAAGTTTGTGTAATTGAAATTATCTACTATTACTTTACAGAACTTTACATACGAAAGCGATCGAGGACTTACGCAGACACTTTTTTACCAAAATTCGCAGAAAGCTTTGTAGCAAGGCGTTTTTCTCCCCATCACCAAATTCTCATATCTCCCCATCGTCGCTAATTCTCAAGTGACCATGCGTAAGTCCTGACGTAGTGTAGATGCTTTAATCGCTATGCGGCGATCGAGCAAAGCGAAGGCAATCGGGCAAATCGCTTTGCAAGTAGCGCCAGCATCTCCAGGGTTTAGGCATCCGATTCCAACTCGGCTAACCTGTGTGACCAGTTTCTAAGGCGCGGGAGCGACGCTCTGAAGCGCCGTTTCCCTGACCAATGTAATCGTGCCAGAGACGAGCGAGGTCTTGAGCTTGGTGCCGCCACTCAGCGAGGATTTGATACATCCGGCGGGGGCGGCCTCGTCCTTCTACTTTTTTCCAGTAACCAGTGATTACGCCTTCATCTTCGAGGAATTTCAGAGCGCTGTAGAGAACGGTATCAGAAAGTCGGTAGATGGGGAATTCCCTCTCTAGTTGGCCAATCAGTTCTGTACCGTAGGAATCTCCCCGCAATAACACGGAGAGAATGTAACACACAGCTAATTCCTTGTTTAGATAAACAGGAGGGGGGTCTTGAAAAAATTGATAGATATGTTCAAACTTCATCTGTCTTGTCCGCTGGAAACTCTCGTGGTACCGTCAGGTTAACGGGAGAGGAAAGCGGGGCGGGGTGTGCCGCTTCCTAATGATTAAGTGGGACACTGGGGAAACAGAGGTGCAGTATTTCCCCAGTGAATGTTGATAGCCCCAAACGCTTGTCCTGCACTTCGGTAATGTTTGCCTGCGCCTTGGTTGAGCAGCGCTGACGTAACGCCGCTTACTAACTTCCTCTTCCAATCTATCGCAGCGACTATTGTCAAGTGTGCGATCGCAGGCATAAAGTTGGCAGTTACTTCCGGAGTTGGTGTTTTAACTAAAAATTAAAAATTCGCAACCTCCCGGAGCCCTTTGTCGGCCTCGTCTCTGCGCTCTAGCTTGTCTGATTTACTGTTGATGTTTGCGTCCTAGCTTGCCTTTAAACCAAACTCAGGCCTAACATGGCGCGCAATGTAAAAGTTAGAAAGACAAAAGTCGCTACAATCGAACTAATCAGGGCGATCGCAGTTGCCGGTCGATCGAGCAGGGGTTTGAGTCGCTCGAACAGGAAAAAGAAAATTCCCAGACATATCGTAATCAAAAAGCGGGGGTAGCGAGAGACGTTATTAATAAAATCTTGCATGAGCTTGGTGGGGTAAAGTGTCACAGTTCGATCTTTGACTGGTAACACTTGTGAGCGAGTTAGACAATTTTGGCACAGCCGGAGCTAAATCTGCCAATCGGGCGATCGGGCATTTTTGCCGGCGAGGCTGACATATATAATTCTAACGAAAACTTTTTGCCGATGGCTTCGGCACTGTCTGTTTAATGCCACGCGACCTCCGGTAAGAACTTCAGAAGTATTTCTATTGAGTTCTAGTTGTGATAAATATTATAGGGCCGTTATTTCTAGATAAATGTCTGCTTCCGCACCTTCTTTCGTCTTGCCACGTCCCTTTCTGAAATGGGCCGGAGGCAAAACTAGGTTGATTGGACAATATCAACCTTATTTTCCTGAAAAGTTCACAACTTACTACGAGCCTTTTTTGGGTGGCGGAGCCGTATTTTTTTACTTGGCACAACAACACCCTGCTTTGCAAGCTGTTTTAACAGATATTAATCCTGAGTTGATTAATGCTTATCGCTGTGTCAGGGATAAAGTTGAGGAGCTAATTCTACTTTTAGAAGAGCATCAGTTAGAACATACCAAGGACAATAAAGATTATTATTACTGGGTGCGATCGCGCTCCTACAAAACAGATACAGAAAAAGCAGCACGCCTGATTTACCTAAATAAAACTTGTTACAACGGCCTCTACAGAGAAAACTCAAAAGGTGAATTTAACGTTCCCATAGGTCGATACAAAAATCCTAACATTTGTCAAGCCGATTTATTGCGATCGGTCTCATCTTTACTCGCGCGCGCTCAAATTGAAGTGAGAAAATTCGATGAAATTTTGGATTTTGCTACAAGCAGCCAAGACTTTGTTTATTTTGACCCCCCGTATTATCCAATCAGTGCCACCAGTAACTTCACGGCTTACAGCCGGGATAATTTCAAAGAATCCGAACAAGTTAAATTGAGAGATATTTTTGCAGAACTTGCCGAACGGGGCGTCACAGTTATGCTGTCTAATTCTAACTGCGATTTCATCGATAAAATCTACAGCGATAATCAAGTTTTTCAAAGACATCGTATCCCCCAACTCATTGAAATATCAGCAGCTAGGGGAATTAATTCTAATAGTGGCAAGCGCGGAAAAGTCAAAGAATTATTAATATGTTCATTTTAAATTCAACTTACGCACAATCTATACCTAAGAATATTTGGTAGGGTAATACGTGGTTCCCCCGCAGGCGGCAAAGTAAAGTTGCGTAAGTGTTGTTACAGATGTTTGTTAGCCCAGGTAATGAAACCTTCGAGCTTGTGAACTGCCAACAGATTTTGATTGTCAGGAATTTGTTTTTTAAACCAGTCGATCGAACCTTGCCTCATACGTCACCGCCCACTATAACAATAGTTGGAACCCCATAACAATTTTTAATATTTAAATTGAGGTAAGGATACTTCTCGTCTACTGAACCTTTGTCTTCTTGCCACTTGCACTCAACAATTAGACCCAAAGGAAACAAACCGGAATTAACAATGTAAAAATCGACATTTATTTCAGTTTCATAAATGCTAGACCCGATATAAACCTGTTTAGCATATCGCTTGGGATTTTCAGTAGAGATTAAGAGCCAATCTCGCTTGCGCTTTTTCGGCAACTGGGGACATATTTCGAGATATCCGTGACCTCTCAACGTACCTTCTACAGTTGTTTCTAAAACAAAACCAGTTTTATTGGCTCTACAACCCCTATTCATTTTGTTGGCTCCTGAATATAATCTAAATTAAGCCGATCGCACTTGAATCACCCCTCGGTCAAAAACCCGTTTGTCAGTACCGATAGAACTGACAAACATCCGGTCTTCATAGACATCAAACGTCGCAAAACTCAGGCGGCTAGCAGAATACTCCGTCCACTCAGAACGCCCCACCGGACGAGTGCCCCCGCCGGCACCGCAAATTAAATAAGTCGTACCGTTAATCGAGCGAGTGCGTTCGTAACTGTGCTCGTGTCCGTTAATATAAAGCTGCACGCCGTACTTTTGAAACAAAGGCGTCAAAGTCTTAATAAAAGATTGACTCACTCCGTAGACGCCAGAGGAATAAATCGGGTGGTGACCGAACACAACTTTCCAAGGTGCAATGCTCTGACTCAACTCTTTTTCCAGCCAAACAAGCTGATTTTTCCAATCCGCATTGTGATTGGTATCTAAAGCAAAAAACTGTACCGGATCGCGCCGAAAAGTATAGTAGCGACCTTGCATATTAAAACCCGCATATTTAACTTGCGGATCGCCGTTAGCAGTGCGGATGTCGTGATTTCCCAGACAAGCATAAAATTTTACACCTTGCTGTAATAATGGCTGATAAGGCCGCTCGAAAACAGCATTAATTTTTTCAATTTCGCCGTTATTGTAGATATTGTCCCCGGCGAGAACAGCAACATTAAAAGGGTTTTCGCGGTGATATTGCGCCATCGCCTCAGCCACAGCATACTGACCTTCTGCGCCGGTACCGGTGTCGGCTACCGAAATAAAGCGTAAAATAGGCGGTGAGGCCGGCAAAGGGACGATCGCCCTTTCTGCCTCAACGTTAGAAGGCACAGCAGCATTGGTGTCTCTACCGGAGGAAGTCCGAAGCTGAATCATTTTCGAGACTCCGGCAAAACCTAAGCTGCTGAGACTGGCTAAAATTAGAAAGTGACGACGTTTGATGCTCATTTTGATTCGGTTACAACTAATTAAATGATAAATTAAGGTTGAGATGGCTCAATTAAAATTTATCTCGTTTACATATATTTGCAACGCCCCAAGGCAGAGAAAATGTCAGAAGAACAACTAAACCAGTCAACTCCAGAAGCCTCTCAATCTCCGACACCGGAGGTTGATTCGGCTGCAAAGTCTGCCCCCACTGGCAGCAAAACTCAAAATGCCAGCAGCGCGGTTCCCAAAAATCAGAGAATCAAAGCTTTGATTGCATCGATTGGGAATTTGGGAAAAAAAGGCAAAAAATTACCAGCCGAACCGCCGTTGCAGGCCCAAAAGCCGATCGCGCCCACCGCTGCTGACTCAGCAACAGTAACTCCTCCCGCTGTTGCTGCGGAAGTTAACAGCGTACCCCCACCAAAAGTTGCTGTAAAATTTGATAAAAAGCCTGTATCCCAACGCACGGAAGGGAGTTTTTTAGAGAAAGTAGGTGTACTTTGGCAAAGTATTGTGCGGCTAGTGCGATCGCTACTGCCACCATCTACGAACCAGAAGCTTTCCGATCCAATTTTAAACGCCGCCATAGCAGCAATTCTGATCGTTGTAGTCGGTTTAACTTTCAACAGTTTCTCAGCAAAACCGCCGGAGAAAGTAGCAAAAGTGCCTTTGCCAGCAGCGCAGCAGTCGCCGGCAACGTTTGGTGATTTTATGGCGTCGGGAACGCCACAATCGCCAGAGGCGATCGTACCGTCTGAGCCAATCTCTGCTAAATTCAAAAGCAAGTTGCCCGATTTAGTGGCGCCGGAAAAACCGCAACCAGTAGAAATTATCCCACCGCCGCCGCTGACGCCGGAACAGTCTCTGATTGCTGCGATTCAAACTCAAGTTACTGACATTAAGAATCGACTGGGTGGCGGTTTAGTGGAGTCTGTTCAAGCTAATTTTTCCAGCAGCATTTTGACTGTGAAAGTCGCTGAAGATTGGTACAAACTCAGCGAAATCGAGCAAAATCAACTAGCAACTAAAATGTGGAAGGAGGCTAATTTACTCGATTTTAGTAAGTTAGAAATTGCGAATATGGAAGGGAAGTTAATAGCTAGAAGTCCCGTTGTTGGTTCGGAAATGATTATTTTAGATAGAGGGATTAATTAGAATTTAAATAGTCTGTATCTGTCAAACGTCAGACCAGCGTTACAGTCCAGGACGCAGAACATAATTATGTAGGGTGTTCCCTGCGTAACTTATGGCTGTTGATTTTTTTGAGGAAGAGCGAACTTTTCCAAACTCGGACAGAATGCTCCCATTAAATTAATAACTTTGAGGAAAATTGAAAAATGACAATTTTAACTCAAGTCGAACAAGTAGAAATTGAATATCCCAGCAGCGACGGAGAGCCGATGGCTGAAAGCGACATCACGCGGGATTACATGACTTACAGCGTAGAAGCTGTCAAGCTTTACTTTCAAGAACGTTCTGATGTTTATGTGTCAGCCAATTCTTTCATATATTATGAAGAAGGGAACACCCAGGCAGTTGTGGCCCCGGATGTTTATGTGGTGTTTGGAGTTGCCAACCGCAAAAGGGATAATTATAAAGTTTGGGAAGAAGGGGGAATTACTCCCGATTTTGTCCTAGAAATTACTTCGGAAACAACTCAGACGAAAGACCAAGAAACTAAACCAGAAATTTATCTGGATTTGGGAGTTAGGGAATATTTTCAGTACGATCCGTCGGGAGATTACCTAAATCCGATTTTACAGGGAGTACGTCTAATAAACAATCAGTACGAGCCGATTGCAGCCAACAATATCGCTTTCGATACGCTGTGGTTGTTCAGTGAAGTGCTGGGACTGGAATTGCATATAATTTCAGGAGAATTGAGGTTTAGAGTTCCTCAAACGGGTGAGTTTTTGAAGACTCACAAGGAAGAAAACCTGGGACGACTGGCAGCGGAGTCAGCTTTGCGATCGCTCTTAACTCAACTTTTAAATTCTGGGATGAGTCGGGAACAGGTAGCGCAAATGATGAATTTATCGACCGTGGAAGTGAGACGATTGGTAGGGGAAAACTTTTGATTGATCGCACTTTTCCCAGATATCCAGGATAGTGCGATCGAAGTATTGGACAAAATGTCACCAGTCAACAGTCAACAATGAAGTCATGACTAGAGAGGCTTATTAGTAGGTTTAAAACCCTGCTTTTGGAAATAAGTTCGGAATACCTCTTGAGCAATTGGTGCCGCCGATACAGAACCAAATCCGCCGCCTTCAACTATAACTGCGATCGCAACTTCCGGTTTGTCAGCAGGAGCAAAACCCACAAACATAGAATTGTCAGGATGACCGGGCATTTCCACCGTCCCAGTCTTACCAGCACTTAAAGGAATAGTACCATCATTCATGCGTTTGCCAGTACCTTTTTTCACCACGTCAATCAATCCCTGGCGAACAACATTCAAAGTTGCAGGCTTAATACCTGTGGGAACTTTTTTGGTAATAGGAGTGTTGGTTTGAGAAGCCAATAAATGCGGCTGAACTCGATAACCGCCATTAGCAACAGTTGACACCATCACAGCCAATTCTAGGGGAGTACAAAGTACCAAACCTTGACCGATCGCCATTGTTACTGTATCGCCCACATACCAATCTTCCCCATACATTTTCTGTTTCTCTGCTGGTACGGGAACTTGACCGTGATTGGCGGATTCCAACCCCAAAAGATCTAAATTAATAGTACCGCCAATGCCCATCGCTTTAGCCGCTTTAGCCATTTGTTCTGGGCCGGCAGCCATACCTACTTGATAGAAAAACGTATTGCTGCTGTAGGCTAAAGCATCGCGGAAACCGATAACGCCGTAACCGCCGCTGTGTTCGTTAAAAGAAATTCCGCCGATCGTAATTGAAGAAGAAGTGCCCAAAGTCGAGTCAGGAGAAAACTTGCCTGACTCCATCCCCGCTATAGCAGTGACAATTTTAAAAGTGCTACCGACTGGATAACCTTGAACGGCTCGATTTAAAAACGGTTTTTCTGGCCCTTGCAGTCGATCCCATTCTGTTTGAGTCACCTTGCGGGTGAAAATATTGGGGTCAAATGTCGGCCAACTAGCCATTGTTAAAAGAGCTCCGGTTTTTACGTCGATCGCCACAACTGCACCCAGGCGATCGCCCAAAGCTTTTTCCGCAGTTTTCTGCATATCTAAATCTAAAGTTAGCTGCACCGGTTTGCCGGGAATCGGGTCTTTTACACCTAAATCTTGGATTTCCTCGCCCTTAGCATTCACCTCGATTAAACGGTTTCCCCAAACGCCCTCTAAAGTTGAATTGGCTAATTTTTCAACTCCCATTTGACCCACAAGCATCCCCATCGGATATACAGGGTTAGCTTTTAATTGCTCTAAACTAGCTTCGCCGACGTATCCCAAAAGGTGAGCTGCTAGTTGCTGGTGGGGATTGTCTCGGCTCGATTCTACGCGAATTTCAACTCCCCGCAAAGTATTAGCTTGTTCTCCCAAAGCGACGAAAGTACCGACATCGATATCTTTACTAATTCGCACTGGCAGGGCTGATCTGTAGCCAGCTACATCGATTTTTTTGATAATTTCGGCTGCCGGAAGTTTGACGATCGGGCCCAGTGTAGCGGCGATCTCTTGCCACTCCTGGGCAGATCGCTCTTTTGGCCACACATAGACCGATCGAGATACGCGGTTGGCAGCAAAAATTTTGCCGTTGCGGTCTAAAATTTGACCCCGATTCGCTGGGACTGAAACAGGGCGAATGCGGTTATTTTCCGCCCGTTGTCGGTTGTAGGCTCCCTGTATCAGTTGCAGTTCGGCTAGACGAAATATTGGTAGCGCCATCAAGGTAGTGACGAGCAGCATAAAAATCATAACTTGGAGCGATCGGCTGCGTTGCCGTGAAGCATTGTCCAAGCCATTTTTGTCGAATCGGATTTTAGAGTTAAAAGAAAAATCGCCAGCCATATTAATTAATCTGCTCTTTTTATTCAACTAACAGGTTCATACGGGCCCCATCCGGATGATTGGGCAGATGATTACAGGGATTATAACTTCTAACTCTTTAGTAACAGACATAAATTCTGTCGATTGGCAGACGAATCAGCCGGATTGTTTAATTAAGGTATATAAGATATATGTTAAATATCAGGTTTTTCTGACAATTCAACTGTTAAGGAGGTAGGGGCGCTGTGGAACCGATCGATTTTTTGATTGCTTGGCTGGTGACGGGCAGCAGCTTGCTGCTAATTTCTCAACTCCCGATCGGCGTAGAAATTGACAGCACACCGAAAGCAGTAATTTCCGCTGCGGTTTTGGGAATGTTGAATGTTTTAATTTTGCCAATTCTGAAAGCAGTTTTTTTCGTACCGAACCTACTGACGCTGGGATTGCTTTCGGGCCTGTTTGCTTTTGTAATGAACGTGATTATTTTTGCCTCGGCTGCGAAGTTAGTTGAAGGATTTAGTTTGCGGATGGGTCTTTGGAGCGCGGTACTGGGGGCGATCGCCTTGGCTGTAGTTAGCAGCTTTATCAACGGCGCACTGATTTAGCAACTTCCCCTGATAAAGGGCGATTGAAATCGCCCGATATTTCCCACCCTTAGCTGTCGCGTTTCCTGTGCCTACAAGCGATTGAAATCGCCGAATATTTCTTCTCCCTTCTTCCTTCAATCCGTTACATCCGTTACATCCGTTAAAAAATCCGTTGCCGAACTTCCTTCAATCCGTTACATCCGTTAAATCCGTTAAACAATCCGTGGCCAAACTTCCTTCAATCCGTTACATCCGTTAAAAAATCCGTTGCCGAACTTCCTTCAATCCGTTACATCCATTAAATCCGTTAAACAATCCGTGACCGAACTTCCTTCTTACTTCCCAATCACCGACTTATAGGCTGTCACCTTAATATCAATCCCAGTAATATCTGTCCCCACAACAACAGCCGCCGCTCCTAAATCCAAGGCTTTTTTAGCCATTTCCGGCCCCGATATCCCGCCTTCACAGATAACGGGAACCTTAAGCTTTTCTACCATTTCCGCAAGCAAATCAAATCCTGGCGGCGAGAATTTCTCCGTCTGGGGAGTGTAGCCAAAAAGAGTAGTTGCTACAGTATCTGCACCAGCTTCGGCTGCCGCGATCGCAGATTCTATTGTATCTACATCCGCCATCACTAATTTGCCCAATTCACTGTGAATTCGCGCGATTAATGTCTTTAAGTCTTCGCTGCCAGCAGGACGGTTTCTCAGAGTAGCATCAACGGCGATAATATCGGCTCCAGAAGCGGCGATCGCCCGCGCGTCTTCAAACCGAGGAGTAATGTAAATCTCGCATCCCGGCAATTGCTGCTTCCAAATCCCAATTATGGGAGCGGATATCTGTTTTCGCACCGCTGCAATGTGAGGCGGAGTGTCAATCCGCACGCCCGATGCACCTCGATTGATGGCGGTTCGAGCCATTGCCGCAATTACGATCGGATCGTGCAGCGGCGAATCAGCAGGTGCTTGACAAGAAACAATTAATCCTGTAGGAATTTGACAATTAATCATGGGGAATTGGTAATTAATAATTGGTAATTGGGGGATTGGGAATTGGCAATTGGGAATTGGCAATTGGCGATTTTTTTGCTTTGTTATTACCCATTACCAATCCCGGCCATTAAAGAAATAATTTTGTCCAGCAATTGCTCAGGGTGAATCGGTTTAGCCAAACAATCGTTAGCTCCAGCCGTCACAGAAGATATCTCATCTGCGGGAATCTCCTTAGCGCTTAAAGCCAGAATTTTGATATTTTCAGTCGCGGGTTTTTGACGCAGTTGGTGAATTATTTCGCAGCCATTCATACCGGGCAAACGCATATCGACAATCACAGCATTCGGCTGCAAAAGTTCAATTTGTTCCACCGCCGCCGAACCTTCAATCATCCACACCACTTGCAGTCCTGCGACTGTCAGGATATCGCAAATCAGCATGGCAGTTTCTTCATCTTCTTCGACGAGCACGAGGCTGCCCCGCAAGGAGGAAGAATGCAGCGGTAAAGATGAATTTGATTTTTCATATGTGAATTTTGTGGATTCATCTTTGCTTTGAGTTTGGATTGGTATAAAAACGGTAAAAGTAGAGCCGACATCAACTGTAGAGTTGACTTCGATCGCGCCGCCGTGAAGCTCTACTAACTGTTTAGTTAAAGCCAATCCCAGACCGGTGCCACCGTATTCGCGGCGGTAGGGGGAATCCAACTGCTGGAATTTTTGAAACAAAAGCGATCGCTGATTTTCGGGAATTCCAATGCCGGTATCTTTGATTTGAAAAACAGCGGTACTGCCAGCAGGTGCAGTACCGGGCTGCCGCACTGCCGGCGTTCGATTTTTATCTTCTGTCACCCAAACTCGCAGGATGACTCGCCCGCCTTTGGGAGTAAACTTAATAGCATTTCCTAAAAGATTGAAGAGAATTTGTCTCAAGCGGCGCGGGTCAGCGATGAAGCGATCGCACTCTTGTTTGATCCGCTGTTCTTGCACCAGTTCCACGCCTTTAGCCACAGCTTTTTCTTTGAGCGCGTGCAGGCTCTGAGAAGCTAATTTAGAAAGTGAAAATTCACTAATTTTCAATACTGCTTTTCCCGCTTCTACTTGCGATAAATCTAAAATATCGTTAATTAATTCTAATAAGTGGTCGCCGCTGTCTCGGATCGTTTGCAGGTACTGCCGCTGCTTTTGCACTGGCACTTCTTTGCTGCCAACTTTGCCGTAAGACCACCGCAGCAGCGTATCGGAAATGCCGATGACGCAGGTGAGAGGAGTCCGCAATTCGTGGCTCATAGCTGCCAAAAATTCGCTCTTGGCGAGGCTGGCAGACTGGGCGGCAACCAGTGCATCGCGCAGTTCTCGCGTGCGCTCTATTACGCGCTGTTCTGAGGTGCGCTTTTGCTGCTGGACTTGTGCATAAAGTTCGGCTTGGTAAATGGCGATCGCCAAATGTTCTGCTATTTGTCGCAAAAATGTTTTTTTGCTTTCTTCCCACTCCCGAAAAGTACACTGGTGGGCAATTAGCAGTCCCCACAACTCGTCTTGAACTACGATCGGCACTAGCAACTTCGCCCGCACCTTCGCCCGTCGCATCAAGTCTAAAAAACAGGGCTGCGAAGAGTAAGTTATTTCCACATCCGCCACGCCCAAAGCCAAACCTTTGCGATATTTCTCTCTGTCAATTACTCCATTGGTAAAACACTGCGCGCCTTCACTAAAATTCAGTACAGACGAGATAGTATCGTTAGCTAAAGCTTCGTAGGTGACACGACCTAAATACAAGTAAGAACCGGAATTGTCTTTGATTTTGCCCGACCCCGAAACCGCCGCAGGTATTTCTTTAGCTAACTCGCCATTATGCGATACTGGCACTTTTTCAAATTGATAAATTAACAGGCGATCGACCTCCAAAAACTCTCGCACTCGCTCGACTGCTTTTGACAAAATTACAGGCAATTCCAAACTCTGGCGGATTTGAGTTGTCACTTGATTCAAAAGTCGCTCTTGTTCGAGCTGCTGCTGCAAAGCATCTTCCACTGGCTGACAAAATGAAATGCAAGGACTGGCAATTTGTAATTGATTGACGGCTTCAGCAATCTGGATCTGTAGCGTTTCTGGAGCTATCACTTTGGGCGCGGAATTGGGTTCTATTTCTGTTTGGTTGTGTAGGGGCGGGTGACAGTTTTTTGTGGCATCTGAAGCGAGAATATCCAGCAAATTTAGGGTGAATTCGCTTTGAACAACTGCCGAGTTTGGCTGTATATTTTTAATTGCTTGTTTGAGGGCGCGAATGTCAATTTTCCACGAGGGTGCGGGCGTTATTTTTGCGAGTTTGTCTGCGAGGGGAGACAGGAAATTGGCGATCGCCCCGGGATCGAAAGTCAACTGTACATTCAATTGCGAATGGAGATTTTTTTCGCTGTGCTTGTGTCCGTTTGCTGCGAACTCATCTAATAGATTGCCCCGCAGCAGCGCACTAAAATGCTCTGATACCACTGCTGCAAACCTTTCCGACGAATGTTCCAGATTTTGACAATCAGCGATCACCTCGTCGGTCAGCCAAATCGCCCCTGGGATTTCAGCCATTTGCTGTAACAACTGGTAAGCAGCCTCAAAGGTTGCTAGCGGCAAAGTCCGATTTAAGGTTTTTGGTTTCAATCTAGATATTTTCCCGGTTGTTTTAAAGAACAAAATATGAATGCCTCTGTTTTGAGGAGAGAACCTGGGGCATAGCAGGCGCGGCCGATCCAACAGACATGAGATGACAGTAGTCAGAAAGTAGGTAATAGAAGGCCCCGGAGCCAGAGAGCTAATTTCTCCCTATAGTTGTCCTCTTTCTTCCCCGCGAGTGACCCGCGCTCCAGCGCTTTACGAGCGCGAAAGCAGTAGGAGGAAACGGGGGGAAGGGATACGGCTATATAATCGATCGCTTCTGGTCGTGTTTGTGAACCGGGTTGTTGATCGAAACTCAGCAATTCCACTCCCATTGCTGGGGTGAAGTTAGCACGCGCCTTTGTTTTCTGAGCTGATTCGGCTAATGGCACGTCCTTAACCCAAATAAAAATGTTTAACCCTTAACGACAGAACAGGGGACTAGCTACGCATCCGCTTGGTGTCATTACTCACAAAACCTAGACATCAAAGGTCTCCGGCTGGTCAACTGAAAATGAAGTTTTAGGCCCCAAGCCCAGTCACTTCCGTGCTGGGTCGTTGACTACTTTCAACAATCTTATTCCAGTATAATATTAATATATAATTTGTTAACTTGTACTTAACACTATCCGGGTAAATGAGCAATCCAACTCAACTCACCCCCGATTTCACGATCGGACATCTGCCGTGTCACGACTTCCAAGTGAGCGCTGCAACTCTAGGACAGGTAGTGGCTGAAAGATTTGAGCAAGAACCCCACCTGCCGGGAGTCATTATTACTCATGAATCACAGGTATTGGGCATGATTTCTCGCGTCAAATTTCGAGAGCAAATGAGTTTTCCCGATCGCGTAGAGCTTTACGGGTCACACCCGATTCGAGCCTTGTTAGATTTTATTAGAATTCCGCCTTTGCTGCTTTCGGAAAACTGGAAAGTTGACGATGCCGTGCAAGCGTCTTTCAACAGGCACAAAGACTTGATTTATGAACCGATTATTGTGGTGATGGAAAACCAGAGCCACCGCCTTTTGGATGTTCATACTTTGGTGATTGCCCAGTCTAAACTTTTATCTCAAGCTAACAAACTTATCCAAAAATATCGAATAGAAAGACATAACTATTTGGCACTACTTCAACAAGAACAGGCTAAGGTTCACGAATGTAATGAGCTTTTGAAAATCCAACAACGTCAAACAGAAAAGTTGCATACCAATCCCAGTTCCCAGCAAGTGGCACTGGTCAAACAAGCTGAAGAGATTGCTCAAATGAATCAGCGATTTGTGAGGATTGCGAAACTGATTTCCTCGGAAGGTCGCCAAGCATTTCAAGCTACTTTTCAAGGAGCTAACTCTATTTGCAACAATACAGATAAAATTTTGGGCGTTGGCAAAGCAATAGCTAATGATTTAGAAACGGTTAACCGCACTTCCCGAACCATCCGGGAGGCGATCGAACAAGTCAGGCATTTAGCAGTACAGGTGGCTGTAGTTACCAATCAAATGGGAAGTCAGCCCAGCGGTCTGAGCAAAGTGAGTCTAGAAATTGGCAGACTGGCAAGTAAAACGTTTGAATTGGGGACTCAAATGGAGCAAATTGCCAGTCGGTTTAAACTTCGAGTTCACGAACTCACGGAGGCAGCAAGAGCGGGTGCTAATGTGGCTAAATCCGTGACTATCAAGATCGATCGCGCAGAAATGGCTTTGTTAGAGTTGGAAGAATTAATAGCGGAAAAAAATTTTAATTCATTGACCGCTATCCAAGAACCTTTGGGAGTCATAAAAAGTGTTACCGCTGATTCTTTAGTTAAAGAGATAGAACACGCCGAAGTCGCGGTTTTCGAGTTGGAAAACTTAGTTAAACAGCAAGATTCCTCGCAATATTTGATTCAAAAAATTCAGCAGGCGCTGAAGTCCAAAAAGCCATAAAATTCCAGCCAGGATCTAATGAAATATTACGAGAGGACAACAAATAAAATCACAATAATAATTGACCTTTATACTATTTCAAGAATAATATTTGTTATACTGAAGGTGGGGAATTTTTAAATTCAGTTGTAAAAAGGCTATTTAATTAGCCCCAAAAACCGATAAAAAGTTCCAAGAAGAGTTGGAAGGACAGGTGATGTTTATGAAAATCCTGCTGGTAGAAGATGACACAGTTACAGTCAGTTTACTAACTCAAGCGCTGAACTCTCACAATTACAATGTGAATGCGGCAGCCGACGGTGAAACAGCGTTGCAGTTGGTGCAGGCATACGATTACGACCTGATTGTCTTGGATGTGCTGATTCCTAAACTAGACGGCATTAGTTTGTGTCGAAAATTGCGATCGTCCGGCTGCCAAATGCCGATTTTACTGCTGACAGCGCTAGATAGCAGCAACGATCGAGTCCAAGGTTTAGAGGCGGGTGCAGACGATTATGTGGTCAAACCCTTTAATCTCGAAGAATTAATCGCTCGAATTCGGGCTTTGCTGCGCCGGGGTAAGGCAACTTTGTCGAGTACAAATTTGACCTGGGAAAAACTGCAAGTCAACCCGGACACTACGGAAGTAACTTATGCCGAAAAAGTGCTGCACTTAACTCCTAAAGAGTACAATTTGCTAGAACTTTTCCTGAGACATCCCCGGCGGATTTTCAGTCGCAGCGCTATCCTCGATCGCATTTGGTCGGCCGGCGAATTTCCTCAAGAAGAAGCCGTTACCGCTCACATCAAGGGGCTGCGGCAGAAGCTGAAAGCAACCGGGATGACTGTAGATTTAGTGGAAACCGTGTACGGATTGGGCTATCGGCTCAAAAGTCTGCCGGAGGAGATTGAGAGCCAACAGGTTGGGCAGGAAAGGGCAGAAATTGCTAAAACTCAAGAGACTTTATCTACTGAATCCAGCGGGTTGAGCCAGGAATTAAACAAAGACGACCGCCGCCTCAAAGTCCTGACTGTGGTTGCTGAAATTCGGGAAAATTTCAAAGCTAATTTTATAGAAAAGGTGGCGATATTCGATCGCGCGATCGCTCAACTCAAAAACGGAGCCTTGGAGGGCGAACTGCGCCAAGAAGCCCAGGCTCAAGCTCACAAATTAGTCGGTTCTTTGGGAACGTTAGGGCTGCCGAAAGGTTCGGAAGTTGCGCGCCAGATAGAACATTTGTTCAAGGCTGAAAACATCTTAAAACCGGGGACTGCTCAGCAGATTGAGGGATTTCTGCATAAGCTCAAACAGATATTCGATCGCCCGTCGCCCGAACCAGAAGGCGATTTGGTTCCTGCGGTTTCCCAAAAGCGCCGAATGCTGATTGTTGATGAAGATACTTTTGGGAGCGATCAACTGAAAACAGTAGCATCCGGTTCCGGCTTCCAGATAGAAGTTGCCAACTCTCCGCAAGCGGCAAGAAATGCGATTTCTCAACAGCCTCCCGACGCGATTTTGCTGGATTTAACATTTTCCAGATCTCAGGAAAACGGACTTTCTCTCTTAGCCGAACTCCGCAGTGAAAAGCCCGAAATTCCGGTGATGGTTTTTAGCGGACACAATCAATTGAGCGATCGAATAGAAGTTGCTCGTTTGGGAGCTTCGGGCTTTTTACACAAATCTATGCCCCCAGCAGATATACTCAAAGCAGTCGCCCAACTACTCGACCAGACTGGTCCGGCTGAAGCTAAAGTTATGGTGGTAGACGATGACGTGCATCTATTGGCTGCACTGGAAGTGATTCTCAAACCTTGGGGATTTCAAGTAACAACATTGGACGATCCCGAAAAGTTCTGGGAGGTACTCGAAACAACTTGTCCGGATTTGCTAATTTTAGATGTCGAGATGCCCGGTTACAGCGGTATCGAGCTGTGTTTGGCAGTTCGCAACGATTTGCGCTGGAGCAAGCTCCCCGTGCTATTTTTGACAGCTCATTCCGAATCGGAAATAGTGCGCCAAATGTTTGTCGCAGGTGCTGACGACTACGTGAACAAGCCGATCGTGAAACCGGAATTAATTGCTCGCCTCCTCAATCGTTTGGAGCGGACTCAACTCAGAAACAGACTGGCTCAGGCACAGCGCTAATCCCATTTTAGATTTAAAAAATTAAAGAATTAAATAATTGAAGAACTGGGAATGAATGATGAGATATGGGTTTCGATCACGTACCTACAGTTGTATTCTTTTTTTTTAATGAGATAACTAGGAGCAAATATGCAGTGCGTGTCCGAAACAAATCAGGAAGCCTTAGCCAAGACTTGGGATTGTTAGATTGTGTGATTTCGACGCGGTGCTGTTGATTGATGCTTGCCCGCCGATCAAGAACACAGACTAATTTAGAGAAGTATTAATCAGATGAAAGCAATGGTATTGCCCTCAGACACAGACAATCTCAATGGCAGCAACGGCGAACTAATTTACGCCCCGGCTGCGATCCAACCTCATGGCATCCTTTTAGTGCTGAAATCTCCTGATTTGAAAATTTTGCAAGTTAGTAACAATATTTTTGAGGATCTCGGCATTTATCCCGAAGAACTTTTGGGCAAATTTTTACAGGAATTTGTCGAAACTGAGGAAATTGAGGCTATAGAAAAAGCTTTATTTGAAAACTGCCATCAATCTAACGGTATCAGATTATCATTCAAGAGTCAAAACCGCCAGTCTTTTTTTCAGGGGACGCTGCATCAATCTAGTTCAGCATTAATTCTTGAACTCGAGTCGGCTTTTTCCCCAAAACCTAGCGATTCTTTCAATTTTTATCATTTAGTCCAAGAGCCGATCGACAAAATCCACAGAACACCAAACCTGCAAGTGCTGTATCAGACAGCAGTTGAAGAAGTGCGGAGGATGATCGGTTTCGATCGAGCGATCGTCTATCAATTTGATGCCACAGGTGCGGGGGAAGTTGTCGCCGAAGACAAAGTAGAAAGTTTGGCTCCTTTATTGGGACTGCACTATCCGGCGGGCGATATTCCCCCCCAGGCAAGAAACCTGTTCAACATGAATTCAATTCGGTTTATTCCCGATATTAACTGTCAGCCTGTAGAACTAATTCCTCACTGCAATCCGCTGACCGGTCGCCCCTTGAATCTGGGCTTCTCTTTGTTGAGAGCAGTTTCCCCTTGCCATGTTCAATATCTCAAGAACATGAACATTGGTGCTAGCATGACCCTGACATTAATCAAAGATCAAAAACTCTGGGGATTGATCGCCTGTCACCACCCAACACGAAAGTATGTCAGCTACGAAACAAGAAAGGCTTGCGAACTGCTAGCCAAGTTTGTGAATCTAGAACTTAGCTACAAACAAGATAGCGAAAATTGGGAATATGCAATTTATTTAAAAGAAAATTGCCATAAATTTGTCACCAAAATTTCTCAATCACCCTGGTTTGTAGAAGGTATACTTAAATCCGGAGATGAATTGCTGACCTTAGTGGGCGCTACCGGTGGAGTTGTGTGTGCCAATGAAAATTTAACAACCATCGGCAAAACCCCGGAATTGGGAGAAATCGAAAGCTTAATTGCTTGGATAAAAACTCAAAAAAATAATGATATTTTTCATACAGATTCTCTTTCAAAACTGTATCCGCCATCCGAGAAGTTTAAAGAAGTTGCTAGCGGTTTGCTGGTACTTGCCATGTCCGAAATGCAAAATTATTACATTTTGTGGTTCCGTCCAGAAACAATTCAAACTGTCAACTGGGCCGGTCAACCAGAGGGGGAAATTGAAGTTAAACCGGATGGTAGCCGGCCGTTGTCTCCTCGCAATTCCTTTGACTTGTGGCAAGAAACTGTGAGGTTAAAATCTTTGCCTTGGCAGCGGTGCGAAATCGAAATAGCCCGAGAACTTCGAGTTGCTATTACTAGCATGGAGTTGCGGAAAACGAATCAGCAGCTTAGCTTAGCTTTGTCGGCTACCAAAATCGGATTTTGGGACTGGGACATACAGAAAAATCGCATTGTTTGGTCGAGGGAACACGAAGAGTTGTTTGGGTTGGCCCCGGGAACTTTTGCCGGAACCAATCAAAGTTTTGCAGCTTGCATTCACCCAGAAGATTTAAAAGGTGTGGAGAATGCTAGGAATCAGGCCCTCGCCCAGCGAACAGATTACTGTCACGAAAACCGCGTGGTTTGGCCCGACGGCAGCATTCACTGGATTGAGGGAAAAGGTAAGTTTTTTTACAACGAAGCAGGCGATGCAGTGCGGATGGTGGGGACAGTTACAGAAATTACCGATCGTAAAGCTAGAGAATTAGAGTTGCGCCTGTTGGAATCAGCAGTCACCACCACTAACGACGCCGTGTTAATTACCGAAGCTGAACCGATTGAGGAACCGGGGCCGCGAATTATTTATGTCAACCCAGCTTTCACGCGGATGACGGGCTATACGCTAGAAGAAGTTGTGGGCAAAACGCCACGCATCTTGCAAGGAGCAAAAACAGACCGCGCCAGTCTCCATCGAATTCGGACAGCTTTGAAAACCTGGCAGCCGCTGCGGGTTGACTCGATCAATTACCGCAAAGACGGGACGGAATTTTGGGTAGAAATGAGCATTGTGCCCATAGCGGACAAAAATGGTGAGTTTACCCACTGGGTATCAGTGCACCGGGATATTAGCGATCGCAAACTTGCTGAAGCCGCCCTCCAACAGCTCAACGAACAGTTAGAAATGCGAGTTTTGCAGCGAACCCGAGAACTAGAAAGCTCTCAAGCAGAACTCCGGGAAAGCGAAGCTTTATTTCGCTCTCTGAGCGAAAGTTCGCCCGTCGGCATTTTCAAAATCGATACTGAGGGGAAATGTACCTATACAAATCCTCGCTGTCAAGCAATTGGCGGCTTCGCACCGGCAGCAGCTTTAGGAAACCGCTGGATGCGGTTTGTTCACCGCGAAGACATTAAACTACTTCTGTCTAAGTGGTCCCAATCGCAATCGCTAGATGGGGAATTTTCCTGCGAATTCCGCAACATCCAGCGAGACGGAACCATCCGGTTTTGTCGGCTTAAAACAGCTCCGATTTTTTCCGACAAAGCTCAACTAATTGGTCACGTCGGCACAGTCACAGATATCACAGAAAGTCTGGCAATTGAAAAAATGAAAAATGAGTTTATTTCGATTGTCAGTCACGAACTGCGAACGCCGCTTGCCTCCATTCGCGGTTCTTTAGGTTTGTTGGCGGCTGGGGTACTGAAAAGTAAACCAGAAACTGCCAAACAGATGTTAGAAATTGCTTCGAGCGATACCGAACGGTTAGTGCGTTTGGTCAACGATATTCTAGACTTAGAACGGCTCGATTCGAGCCAAGTTATCCTCGTCAAGCAGTGGTGCGATGCCCAGGTTTTGATGCGGAAGTCGGCAGAAGCTGTACTTTCTTTGGCTGCGGAAAATAACATTTATTTGTCGATTTTGCCCGAAAAAGCCCAAATTTGGGCCGATCCCGACAGAATCGTTCAACTGCTGGTAAATTTGTTGAGCAATGCGATTAAATTCTCGGCTCCAGGGAGTACAGTAACTCTCAGGGTGGAAAATTTGGGCGATTCCCTACGGGATAGCTACGCTTCACGGGTTTTATTTGAAGTCAAGGATCGAGGGCGGGGGATTCCTGGAGATAAACTAGAAACTATCTTTGGACGGTTTCAACAGGTCGATGCTTCTGACTCCCGCCAAAAAGGAGGTACGGGTTTGGGTTTGGCTATCTGTCGCAGCATAGTACAGCAGCACGGCGGCAGAATTTGGGTCGAAAGTGTTGTCTCACAAGGCTGCAGTTTCTATTTCACAGTACCTGCACCGTTGGAAGGCGAGGGGGGAAAAAGTTTGGAGGTTTGAGATTGCTTTGATAAGATATCGCGAAAGCTCAAGTTCCTGGCAACCCACGCGGGTAGGATGATTTTGGGAGGCTGATAGGTCGATTTTTCTGTTCAGGGTTTAATTAGGTGAGCGGCAAAATCTATCAACCGCGCCCGACGATTAGGACGTTTTGAAGTGCTGAAACTCTTAATTTTATTGCTTCTTCCTTTTGCTATATCTTTCAAGAAACCCGGTTGATAAGGCAGCGTGCGTAAGTCCTTTTTCGGTTTACCATGATTAATTTAAAATTTGAGTTTTAATTATGTCAGCAAAGCGCATTCTGGTCATTGATGATGAAAAAAACCTCTGCAGCGTGATTCAGGCTTGTCTGGAACATTTAGGCGGCTGGATTGTACTAAGCGCGCCCGACGGCAGCCAAGGATTGCTTTTAGCTGAAACTCAACTCCCTGACGCTATTCTGCTAGATGTGATGATGCCGGATATGGACGGACTTACTCTGTTTGGTTTGCTGCAAAACAATGCGGCTACTCGGGGGATTCCAGTGATTTTCCTGACGGCTAAGGTGCAGGCGATGGATTTGAGCGAATTTGCTGATTTGGGGGTAGCGGGGGTGATTGCAAAGCCTTTCGATCCCTTGAGTTTGGCACAGCAAGTGGCGGAAATTGTGGGTTGGGAACCGTTGCTTTAAACTGGGGTAAAATGCGATCGCACTTAGCATATAAAACTCGGCAGTTGAAACCGCTACTAGACAAACAAATTCGGCCCAGCCCAACGGAAGAATCAAGGGCATTAAAGCCGGATGACGATCAAAAATCCGCTTTCTCCTTCCCTTGATTCTTGCAAAAATCACGCAATTATGTTATTAAACCTGGTTTCTGCGTCGAGGAAAGTCCTAGTTTTTCCTGCTATTTTCAGAATTTCCTCATTTTTTTGATTTAGCTTTGAGATCGATCGGTGATTGGTTAATTTAAACTCTGATTCCCTAGAAGTGTCAGAGATGATCTCAGGGAGTCGGGGTTTTTTGTTACCCGCAAAGCCGATCGGCTATCACCGTATTTACAGGCAGAATAACTCCTCCAGAAGTTACGCACACTTGCCTCAAGAAGGGTTTTTTTAAACCCGGAATCACAGATGCAGCCAAGTTTTTTGCTAAAAAACTTCCTTTCAGCCTGCTAATCCAAGATTTACGCATAGTTCCCTGAGAAACCGGGTTTTTTAACCCAGGATCACAGATGCAGCCAACTTCTTTGCTAAAAAACCAGGTTTTTGCCTAACTTTTGTAATCTCTGCTTCGGCAAAAGTATATTTATCAAAAAAAATGATGATCTTCATAATTTCCTCATATTTTTTAGATAAAGTTTACTCCAAGCTCTGGATCTGAAGGTCGATCGCACTCTCAGCACCATTCCGATGCCAAAGAGCGAACCTGTTGTCAGGAGAGTTCGGGAAAGTGACGGTACTTTCGATTAACTGGTGCTACAGAACAACCAACCTAAATAAGTCAGGGGTTAGGTAGTGCATACACAAAAACCGGTTTTTTAAACTGGGAAAAACTGGGTTTGTGCACCAGACATCTAAGTGTTGGCAGGATAACTCAATTCTAAAAAATTTAATAACTGAAGATGTGATTCGCGCTCTCGAATAACACACCAAAAATAAGTCGGTCGTTTTGTCAAGAGCCAAACTCGCAATTGCCACTCACAGGCAAAGCCAAGTCTCAGTAAGTTTTTGAAAGAGTGTGGAGATTTTGTAAATGTCTGATCAGCTATCTTATAAAGGTAACAACCAGATTCTGTGCTATTACGCAAATGTTACCAACCTAGTTCAGGTGGTTCGGATTGGGAACATTCCTAATTGGTACTTTGAAAGAGTGATGTTTCCGGGACAGCGACTGATGTTTGAAGCTGCTACCGAAGCAGTCTTAGAAATTCACACTGGTGCGGTGGCAACTGCTATTTTATCGGACAAGATTCCCTGCTACGTGCTGCGGGTTATAGAAGAGGTGAGTTCCGAGTTCGAGCTGGTGATTACCGAAGAACGATTGGCGGTATTAGCCGGTTAAAATTCATGAGAAATCAGACGAGATCGAGAACGGCCACAAAAATATTAGTTAACGAGTGTTTGGGGACGGGGAAAATGCAGAAAAATCTTGTCAATATTACCTTAGCTGTAGTCACAGAGGAAGTAGAAATTATCTTGGAGTCTTATCCGAAGCACCCTTACCAACAAGCTTTTTCGCCTTCGGGATTGCGACAGGATTTAATTGCTTACGTGCTCAGCCGAGTTCCTAATAGATATACTGCGATCGACTCCGGCGAGTCTGTGTCAAACCAAACAGTTCAGGTTCGCTGTTCTTCTGAGCAGTTGCTGCACATAGAAAATTTGATTCATACTGGCATTCGCGACGTGCTGCACAGCTATCAGAAGATAGATTACCCCCTGCCTGAAGAAGTTAAATTCGGTTCGAGGGTTGCTAGTACAGCTCGGCGAAAATAGAATACCCACTAAACCGCTAATACTTT
Source organism: Microcoleus sp. LAD1_D3 (assembly GCF_036702135.1). Classification (NCBI taxonomy): domain Bacteria; kingdom Bacillati; phylum Cyanobacteriota; class Cyanophyceae; order Oscillatoriales; family Microcoleaceae; genus Microcoleus; species Microcoleus sp. LAD1_D3. Next base: position 93,550 of record NZ_JAUBSB010000024.1, read on the forward strand.
ACCCTTATAAGTCCACTTGAAGGGCTTT
>NZ_JAUBSB010000025.1:0-90454 GCF_036702135.1 Microcoleus sp. LAD1_D3
GTTGAAGATAATCTACAATTATAATTGGGTGAAATCAATGCCGAAAAAACTTATCTTTAATCGAGCTTGAATATATCGATCGCTCTTATTCTTGATGTGCGATCGATTATTCAGCAAGCCCTATCTAAGAAGTCTGCTGGCAGGACTTGCTTTAATTCGCATCCAAGACCCGATCGCTCTAAGTATAAATTCAGAACCCGAACCTGATATTGCTGAGCGTGCAAATCGCCCCTCGGCTGTACCAAAATTTTCATCCCGCACCAGACAATATTTTATTATTAATAGAAATAGCTGACACGACTTTAGAAACAGACCGCAAGCGGAAAGCACCGGCTTATGCTAAGGGGGGAATTACTGATTATTGGATACTTGATGTTAACACGCGGCAAGTTTATGTTTTTCGCGAACCGGGCGAGGCCAACTACCGACAAGAAACAGTATTTAATGAAGATGATGTTTTGTCAATGCTGGCATTTCCAGACATAGAAGTTCAGATTTCCCAACTGTTTCCTTAAGTAGGGGCAGGTTTTACCCAGAATAATTGCCTAAGACAAATAATCTCGTAAACCTGCCCCCACCAACCTATCAATTATCAATTATCAATTACCAATTCTTCAGAATAATCCCGATCGCTACAAAAAATTGAGTATTTGGGTCTAGCGCGAGTTATACTCCTACTACAAAGCCCCCACCTGCAAAATAGCCCCGAAATCAAAGTTTATGAGCAACACTTCCCCGCCTCAAGCAGCCGCCAACAATCCCGCCACACAAAAACTCAGCCTCTCAACAAAATTAGCTTATGGTGCCGGCGACCTCGGCCCAGCAATTACCGCTAATGTTTTGGCATTTTACCTCCTAGTTTTCTTTACCAATGTCGCTGGTTTACCTGCCGGCTTAGCCAGCAATATTTTGGTAGTTGGCAAGGTTTGGGATGCGATAAACGACCCGATTGTGGGGGTTTTGAGCGATCGCACTTCTCACCCTTGGGGCCGCCGATATCCTTGGATAATATATGGTGGCATTCCCTTCGGCATATTCTTCTTATTGCAGTGGATTGTACCTAGTAGGGATCACACAGTGTTATTTTGGTACTATGTTGCGATCAGCATTTTGTTCAACACCGCTTACACGGCTGTCAATCTTCCCTACACTGCTCTGACTCCAGAACTTACTCAAGACTACAACGAACGCACTAGCCTTAATAGTTTTCGCTTTGCTTTCTCAATTGGCGGCAGCATCTTTTCATTAATCTTAGCTCTAATTATCTTTGCTGTATTTCCCAATAACCCGAATCAACAATATTTTGTATTAGGTGCAATCTGTGCAGTTATCTCTGTCTTGCCTTTGTACTGGTGCGTTTGGGGAACTCGCAAGCGCGTCGCCGCCCAACTATTAGAAAACGCAGAACTAGATAATTCTACATCCTTACCACTGAAAGAACAGTTGCAGATTGCATTTAGCAATCGCCCTTTTTTGTACGTAATTGGAATTTATCTTTTTTCTTGGCTGGGAGTGCAGTTGACTGCTACTATTATTCCCTACTTTGTTGTTAACTGGATGCAACAGCCCCAGTACGTTTTTAGCTTGGTTGCGATCGCAGTTCAAGGCACTGCATTAATCATGCTATTTGTTTGGAGTAAAGTTAGCGAGAGATACGGCAAAAAAGCCGTATATTTTATGGGCATGAGTTTGTGGATTATTGCCCAAGCGGGACTGTTTTTCCTGCAACCAGGACAAGTATTGCAGATGTACTTATTAGCAGTCATGGCCGGTGTCGGAGTTTCCACGGCTTATCTCATACCTTGGTCGATGATACCGGATGTGATCGAACTCGACGAACTGCAAACAGGAGAAAGACGCGAAGGCGTTTTCTATTCGTTTATGGTACTGCTGCAAAAAATCGGATTGGCAGGGGGTTTGTGGTTGGTAGGCCAAGCATTAGAAGGAGCTGGATTTCTATCTACAGTTCCCGGACAGCCGGCACCCGTGCAGCCAGAGTCTGCACTGTTTGCGATTCGAGTTGCGATCGGGCCACTGCCCACAATTGCTTTAATTGCTGGCATGATTCTCACATATTTTTATCCGATAACCCGCGAAGTTCATGCAGAAATTTTGTTGAAACTTAGAGAAAGAAAAGCACAAAATTCGTAACCTGTAATTAGTATTTGATAATTAGTAACATCAAAAAATAACAACTACAAATAGCTAAGTCGGGCGATATCAATAGCAATCCTCCCATCAGGTGCTAACTCTTTTTTTGTCTTAAGAATGTGTATCATCCTCTTTCATCGGTTAGTTCAAAAAAAAGCCTGTTGCGCTTTTACCGAAAGGATTGCTATAGCTTGCTTGGAGGGCGAACAAAAGCGATAGTTTTAGTAAGAGTCCCGCAACCCAGAAACTTAGTTTTTTTTACTAAAAAATATAAATCGCGTAGCGCCATCCACCCCGGTAGACAAACCCACAAGGCTTGAGTTGTTCGAGATGTCGATCGAGTTTGAGAACACAAATTATTAAATTTTATGTCTGTCGCGGACTATTGAGAGTAGTGTGTGATATAGTGGGGACGACGAGTAAGTCTATAAACTTCCACAGTCATCCAGCTACTCAAAAAGTTTATAATTAAAAGAAGAGACAAATTTTTCTCGGAAATTGAATTCGATTAGTTGCCGTTCCAAAAATTTGCTGAATGTTAGTAATTATATCTACCTGGAAAATGCCAAACGTTTTAGCCTGTCAGTTAACGAGTAAGTTAACATATGCTTCTGCCGTGGACTGCGAACCGAAAAAGGTCATAGATTACAAAGCAATACCAGCGCAAGCGACGGCTGAGGTGTTACAGTCAATTGTAAAAGTTTGGTAAAGTTATTGCGCCCCCTACCGCGAAGCTGAGCGACACCGGAAAAAGTGTGCTTCGTTGCCCGGAAACCCTACATACAAGCACAACGCAGCAGATCCAAATGCAGTCCGATACAACTCTCCAGAAGTTGTAAAATAACTTTTGCAGCCGGCACAGCATAGGGATTTAGTTATTTTTGTATACTATGTGAAAGTCGTGAGAACTATTAGAAGGAATTGGGCTCGACCAACCAAGAATCTCCTGTGATATCCTTAAGCCAATGCTCAAAGTATCAACTAGAAGGCTCGCAGAACAAAGCTGATTTTACCCCCAAAATATCAAAGAGGTCAACATGGAAAGAGAACAGGACGCTCATATCGTACCCATTAGCAACCAGAGCCGACAGGTGCAGCAATTTTCCGTTGACGAGGGAGAAGAGTTAAGCGCGCAGCCTCAGAAAGGATTGAATCTAAAACCGTTGTTGAGGACTTTTCAGCGAAAAGCCCTAATCATTATTGGGATTATAGGTCTAGTAGGCGCTGGAGCTTATTATCAGATCAAGGGAGGCAAGAAAACATATCAAGGCGATTTTCGGATGCTAGTGGAACCCGTGACAACGGAGGCCAGAATTGCTGACCCCGCTGCCCTCGCCAATCGCACCGAGGGGGGAGGAGTACCTAATCGAGATTTTTTTAGTTTGGACTACGCAACTCAACTTCAAATTCTCCAGAGTCCTCAGATGCTGTCGGCTATTGTTAAACAAGTCCAAAAACGATATCCAAAATTTACCGAGAAACTTCTTCAAAAAGAATTAGTCGTTGTGCGGATGGGAGAAGATCAGATGACGCTGACTAAAATTTTGGAAGTTCGCTTCCTGGGGAATGAGCCTGAATTTGTTGAGTTCGTTTTACAAGAAACTAAAAAGAAATATTTAAAGTACAGTCTTGATGAACGCAAGACTCGGATTGGTGAAGGTGTTAAATTTATTGAAGACCAGCTTCCGGGACTCAATAAGCGCGTAAACGACCTGAAGTCGGAGTTACAGGTTATCCAGCAGCAGCAAAAGATTACCAACCCTCAAGAACAAGGCGCGCAATTGATCGCGCAAGTTCGCACCGTAGAAACTTTAGAGTTAGAAACTCAAAGGCTACTGGAAGAACAGAAAACGCTGTACGCTAACTTGCAAAAACAATTAGATTTTACACCCAATGAAGCTATTGCCGCTTCAGCTTTAAGCGAAGAACCTCAATATAAAGAGTTGCTGACCAAGGTTAAGGAAGTAGAAGGGCAGATTGCTGTAGAAACAGCTCGTTTTAAATCTGCTAACCCTATAGTGGAAGCTTTAGAGCGCAAGCGGGCAAATTTAGTAGCTTTGCTCAACCAGCAAACTGATCGAATTTTGGGGCAAAATTTAGTAGGCACCCAAGCTAATTCTAAAGTTCAGAATTTTCAAAATTCTATTCGCATAGGCTTGATTAAACAATTGGTTGATACTGCTAACCAAGTTGAAGTCTTAGAATCTCGCCTTCAAGCAATCACCCAAACTAAAAACAATTTAAACAGGCAAGCAACAGAATTCCCCAGCATAGCCCGCCGCTACAACGAACTGCAACAGCAATTAGAAGTAGCCGCCCGCACCCGTGATCAACTTTTAAGCCAGCGGGAAAATCTGCGCGTCCAAGCAGCTCAAAGCCAAGTACCTTGGGAAATAATTTCTGAACCACGGATACCGCGAGATGAGAAGGGCGAGTTGATGACAGTTCCATCGAAAGCTAAAAACAAATTTTTGATGGCAGTTGTTGGAGCGCTAGTTTTGGGTCTGGGATCGGCTATCCTCATTGAAAAGTTCCGCAATATTTTCTACTGTGCTGATGACGTTAAAGATGCTGTTGAATCGCCTTTATTGGGAGCAATTCCTCTTGACAAAAATGCTAGAAAATTGCCGCCTTCTATTGCTAATGCCTATGCTTATCTTGAAGGAAAAGAGGGTAATAAGAAAATTGCTGCGGAATTTATAGAAGCTTTTGACTCTCTTTATACTAATATCCGCTTTCTTTCTTCAAATCGAACGATTCGCTCTTTGGCAATTGGTTCGGCTACAGTTGGCGAAGGCAAATCTACCGTTGCTTTAAACTTAGCTCACGTGGCAGCGCTGGCGGGTCAGCGAGTGCTGTTAGTAGACGCGAATTTGCATTCCCCCAGCCTGCACTTGCTGTTGGAAGTGCCTAATGTCAAGGGATTGAGCAACTTGCTCGACAATAAAAACGAACCAAATGAAATTATCCAACGATCGCATCTAGCAGATAATCTTTTTGTATTAACTGCCGGTCTCCCGGAGCCTGGTACTGCCAGACGGCTGGCATCATCTCAGATGCAGTATTTAATGGAAGAACTTCAGGCAAAATTTGACTTAGTTATCTACGATACGCCGCCGCTGGCGGACAGTAAAGATACGAATTTTTTAGCGGCGCGCACCGATGGAATACTGATGGTTGTAGCAATTCGCCAGGTTCCCTTTTCTTTAGTCCAAAAAGTTTTCAGTCAATTAGAAAATTTTGGCATACCATGCTTGGGCACAGTTGCGAATCATGCCTCTAAACGCAAGAAGTATCCAGCATCTAGATCATCAGTTGTTGAAGATAAAAATGAATATTTGAATTTGACACCAGCACCGTCTCGTATCCGCAAACTAGCTCCTAAAAAAGAGTGACACCCAAAAAAGCTGACCCCAAAAAAAAGGATACAAGCCCCTGACAGGAGTCATGGAACTCCCAAAGTTTTAGACTCTTGTTCAAACTCCCAGATTCCTCTGTGGAGGAAATCGAAAATCGAAAATCGTTCGACTGAGCGCGGCTTGACTAAGCGCTCGGCGAACCTCTTAGGCCGAAATCTAAAATCTAAAATGTAAAATCTAAAATCTAAAATTGACTGATGGCGGACTAATTTCCATCCGGGTTGGTAGGAAATGTGACTATAAAATTAGTCCAGCCATTCCTGCTTTCAACCTCAATTTTTCCCTGCAACTGTTCGACAAGTTTTTGAACCAAAGCTAAACCCAAACCTGTACCTCCTTGTTTCCAAGGATCGGCGTTGGGAACTCGATAAAATTTCTCAAAAATTCGAGGCAATTCCTCTATGGAAATCGACGATTGATTGCTGAGTGTAAATTGGATTTGTGAAGCCACAGCACTTGCTTGTCGCGAATTTTTCCTTTGTCCTCCTTGTTCGCCGTCTCCGTTTTTGCACTCGACTTTCAGAGAAATTTCGCCGTCATTGGCCGTATATTTGCAGGCATTGTTGAGGAGTTCGGCTAAAATTCGTCCCAAACTAGCGCGGTTGGAACTGATCGTGGGGAGGTGGCGATCGCACTCTACTCGTAAATCCTGGTGACGGTTGTGGGCCCGGGTGTAAAACGGGTCGATAATAGTAGGCAGCCAGACTTCTAAGTCTACTGGTTCGAGGTCGATCGGACAAGTTGCAGCTTCGAGCCGCTGCAAATCTAGCAAAGCATTAATCAAATCTGTTTCTCTAGTACATTCTGTTTCTAAAATTTCTAGATAAATCTGGCGTCGCTCTGGTGTGGGAGAAACTCTCAGCATATGAATAGCCATTTTTATATTAGCTAAAGGCGTCCGCAGTTCGTGAGAAACTGTGCTGAGAAATTCATCTTTGAGGACGTTTAAATGCTGGAGTTCGTGAACTTTTTGTTGCAATTCGGCGGTGCGTTCTTGGACTTGGCGTTCGAGGTCGGTGTTGAGATTTTGGACTTGCTGATAGAGTTGGGCTTGCTGAATGGCGATCGCGATTTGAGTTGCCAGTTGCAGCAGCAAATCCACTTCAGAAGGTTGCCACTGACGGGATTGGGAACACTGATGAACACACATCATCCCCCACAAATTGCCGTCTTGCAAAATTGGTACAATCAAATAAGCTTTGATTTGCGCTTGCTGGAACCGCGCATATTTTTCGGCGCTCAAACAGGCTTGGTCGATGTCGGGGACGGCATAAATTTCCTGTTCGATCACCGAAGCAGATTCTTGCCAAATATTATCCGGCAGGATTTCTCCCAAGATTGAAAGCCAATTTTCGGCAACGGATTCTGCCACTACAATGCCGTAATTGCTGGACTCTAAATGCAGGATTGCTACTCGGTCAGCTTGCAAAACTTGGCGGACTTCATCGACGCTGGCGTTGAGAATTTCTTCGAGGTTTAAGGATTGGTGAATCCGCAAGGAAATGTGAGTTAACAGCCGATCGCGCTGCAATTGTTCGTGGAGTTTTGCAGTCCGTTCCCGCACCTGCTGTTCTAGTTTGGCGTTGCGGCTTTGCAACAGTTCCACTTTTTCGGCTTGGAGTTGATAAACCGACTGCTGCAACTGTTTGACAACTCGGTACATTTCGGTGGGATCGAGGACTCTGAGCAAGCTGGTCTGAGTAATAATTCCCAACAGTTCTCCGCGTCCCCCGCACACGACCAACCGCTGCACTTGTTGCTGCTCCATTTCTTTGTGCGCCGTCCATAGGGAATCGGAAGGTTGAAGAAATTGCAGGGGAGTTCTCATGACTTTTTGAGCTGGGGTTTGCTGGAAATTTAGTTCAAGAAACTGTGCCTGCACAAGGTCATATTCGGTAATAATTCCCAGGGGTTGGTGAAAAGAATAGTGAAAAATGGAGGTATAGTCATCTTTGGGCTTCTCCATTGTTAATTCTTTGTTTTTTGTAATCACGACACAACTGACTTGATGCTCTGACATCAGTTCGGTTATGCTCAGCAGCGAGGCGGTGTGGGGCGCTGTAATTGGCGTAGTCATTAATTCTGCTACCCGCCGCAATTTAAGAATGTTTGAAGGCTGCAATACTTGGCGAATTCTTTCCCGTGTCAGCACTCCTACCAAGTGGCGAAATTGATTGACGATCGGCAAATAGCGAATCTTGTGCTGGCGAAATAAGGATAAAGCGGTAAACACGTCTTGGTCATCGGATTCTGTGAGGGAGACAGGCAACGGAGACATCACTTCGGAAATTGGTATTTTGTGCAGACCTACTTTGTGCTGGCTGTCTATTGTGCCAGAAGCTATCAGCCTCACTAGGTCGGCGGGAGTTAATATGCCGATTAACAGCCCGCGGCTGGGGTTGTCGGATAAGTTGCCTGTGATAATAGTCTGCTGGTTCTGCACGACGAACACGCAGCGGGCACGCACCTTTTCCGGCGCGGATGTTTCGGTCATCACCCCCCGGTCTGAGGGTACAGGTGTTTTGACTAGGGGACAACTGTTTTGCAACTGACTCATCAGGGCGATCGCCACTGCTAAGGAAGTTTCTGGCCCGGCAGTTAGGGGGTAGCGATCGATCGCTTGTTCTAAGGCTGAGGAGTAAAAGGGCGGGTGGTAGAACGGCATAGTTGATTGCAGGTTGTCAGAGGGCGGCTAACTATCGGGCAAAGCCTTAGGGAACGGCAGAAACACCTCGCCTGTGCTTGGGATTTAAATAATAGACTTTCTAATTGATTATTTCTATACAATCTGAGCTTTAGATTAATGGTGTCACTAATCCGCAATCTTACTGATCTCAAATCCTTGGGCGGTTTTTACTGCCTGCTTTTCCCCTGAGACTCCCCTATAATCAAAATAACCCGAATGTAAAGTTTTACTACAAGATTTATCCATAATGACAACTTTAAGCTTAGAGCAAATTGCAGCCAAGTTAGAAAGCCAAAATTCAGCCGATCGAATGGTGGCTTTGGCCAACTTGCGGAACGTGCCTGCTGCAGAGGCGGTGCCTTTGATTAAAAAGGTGTTGAACGACGAAAGTTTGCAGGTGCGATCGATGGCTGTGTTTGCTCTTGGGGTCAAACCGACAGCAGAGTGCTATCCCATTCTAGTCAAATTGCTAGAAACAGACCCAGATTACGGCATTCGCGCTGACGCTGCGGGTGCTTTGGGCTATCTGGAAGATATCCGAGCTTTTGATGCTTTGGTGCGGGCTTTTTACGAAGATACTCAATGGCTGGTGCGCTTCAGTGCTGCTGTTTCTCTGGGGAATCTTAAAGATCCCCGGGCTCGCGATGTGCTGCTGAAAGCTCTCGACAGCGAGCAAGTGGTGATTCAGCAGGCGGCAATTTCGGCTTTGGGGGAAATTAAGGAAATTGGGGCGATTGATCGCATCCTCAATTTTGCTCAGTCGGAAGATTGGCTGATTCGCCAGAGGCTGGCTGAAGCTTTGGGCAATTTGCCGAGTGTTAAGAGCGTTTCGGCTTTAAAATACTTAGAAAAAGATAGTAATTCTCAAGTATCTGAGGCGGCAACAATTTCTCTTGATCGCCTGTCAAAAGCAGAAGCGTGACATAAAACTTTTAGTATGTAGAAAAACCCGGTTTATTCAATAAACCGGGTTAATCCGTATTTTAGCAATCTTAATAAAATTTATAGAGTATTCAGTAAAACCAGAATGTATTATTTAAGCTGCGAGGCTAAATCGCAAGTTAAAATAGTTGTCAATCTCCTTTAACCCAAACTAATCATGAATCAAGCCCCCAATCCCTTTAACTCAAATCCCTCCAATCCGCTAGACCCCTTGGAGCAAGAAGTTGACGAGCAAGGTGAAGCATTGCCGAAACAGTACCACCCGGCAACTAAAAAAACTCTGCAAAAAGTCTTTATTATCCTGGTAGTTGTCGGGGCAATTATTGGGGGAATTTTATCTATAGGGGTGATTTCGCTGATGCAAAAAGCCGGACTCACTGATGTGCCGGCCCGGGTACAGACTCCGAAGTAATATCCACTCCGAAGGATCTGTCGATGGTGAATGCACTGATTTTCTGGGATGAAACTTGAGAAACTATGATGTTTTGTATGGATGTTTTCAAAATAATTGATGGTTAAAAATTCTACGGCTGCGCCCGATCGCATTTCACAACGACAGATTTCGGAAAAACTTGTCTCCTCCGGCTTTCACGCTCTTTCTGACCCCCTGCGGATTCAGATTTTGGAGTTGCTGCGAGAACAGGAGTTGTGCGTTTGCGAATTGTGCGATCGGCTTTCTGTCCCTCAGCCTAAACTCTCTTTTCACCTCAAAACCTTGAAGGATGCAGCTTTAGTCCGCAGCCGCCAAGAAGGCCGCTGGATTTACTACAGCATCAATTTAGCCCAGTTTGTCGCCCTCGAACAGTACCTCGCGGAATACCGCCGCTTCAGCCAGATCCTGCCGGCGCGCCCTTGTTCTGACGCAGATTAACCCATCAACATTTCTTAATGGGTTTATTGCCTGTTTGTCTTCCCTCATACTTGACATATCAATTTTTATTGATATGATTCCAGTGTACCCCTTAGTTATGGCATTGGGTGAGGTCAATGAACCCAGCAGAAAAGCCCAAGGTTTTCGCACTAAGTATAATTGCTTTGACCATAGGTGCGATCGGGCTTCTCAACTCCTGCGGACAAGTCCAGTCGCCAGAATCGCAAAGCATTAAAATAGACGGTTCCAGCACCGTGTATCCAATTACGGATGCGATGGCAAAAGAATATCAAAATACGAATCCCAAAAAAGCATCAATTACTGTTGAATTCTCCGGCACGGGCGGCGGATTTAGAAAGTTTTGTGCGGGCGAAACTGACATCAGCAACGCCTCGCGACCCATCAGCCCGGAGGAAATGGAAGCCTGCAAGAAAGCTGGCATCCGCTACTACGAATTACCTGTCGCCTTTGACGCGCTCACAGTAGTAGTCAATCCCAAAAATGACTGGGCTAAAGACATTACTGTAGAGGAATTGAAAAAAACTTGGGAACCCGCCGCCCAAGGAAAAATTACCCGCTGGAATCAGATTCGACCCAATTGGCCAAACCGACCGATAACCCTCTACGGTGCAGGCAAAGATTCCGGTACATTTGATTACTTCACAGAGGCAACAGTAGGTACTGCGAAAGCCAGCCGCACCGACTATACAGCGAGTGAAGACGATACAGTTTTAGTGCAAGGAGTTAGTAAAGATGAAAATGCTTTAGGTTACTTTGGATTTTCCTATTACGAAGACAACCAAAGTCAATTGAAAGCTGTAGGTATTGACAGAGGCAAAGGAGCAGTGTTGCCCTCCCGCGAAACTGTAGAAAAAGGTCAGTATCAGCCCCTGGCACGACCTCTATTTATCTATGTCAACTACAACTTGGCTCAAAACAAAGTAGAACTACGCAACTTTGTAGAATTCTATATGAATAAAGCTCCCACCTTAGTGAGTTCTGTGGGTTATATTCCTTTACCAAAACAAGGCTATCAACTAATTTATCAGCACTTCTACAATGGCAAGGTGGGGACAGTTTTTGGTGGAAAAGCTCAGCTTGACTCGACAATTGGGGAGTTATTGAGGCAGCAGGCAACTTTTTAGGTATCAGTGGTCATCTGTCAAATGTTTTAGCTTGTTAGCTGTAAATCTAGATTGGTAACTAAAATCTAACAAGAGAGGTAAATTTATCACGGATCGACTCAATGTTCAAGTCAGTTTATAAGACAGCAAGCAGCTTGTTCTCACCAGAGTGCAGGAGAGAAGCAATCGCAGAATTCGTCGGTACGTTTATTCTGGTTTTTGCTGGCACCGGCGCGGTGATGGTTAACAAAATTAGCCAGGGTGCTGTTACTCATTTAGGCATCAGTTTTGTCTTTGGAGCAGTTGTAGCCGCGATGATTTATGCTACCGGTCATATTAGCAGCGCCCACCTGAATCCGGCTGTAACATTAGCTTTCTGGGCGAGCGGCTTTTTTCCAAGCAAACGTGTTTTGCCCTATATTTTGGCCCAGTGTGCGGGGGCCATCGCAGCTTCTCAAGTGCTGCTAATTACTTTAGGAAAAGTAGCAAATCTCGGTGCAACAGTTCCTCTCAACAGTAACTGGTTACAGTCTCTAATCCTAGAAACAGTATTGACGTTTATCTTAATGTTTGTTATCTTAGGTTCGGGATTAGATAGGCGCGCTCCCATCGGTTTTGCAGGAATAGCAATTGGGTTAACGGTAGGACTGGAAGCCGCATTTATGGGGCCAATTACCGGAGCGAGCATGAATCCGGCTCGATCGCTCGGCCCGGCTTTAGTTGGCGGCATTTGGGAACACCATTGGCTTTACTGGGTTGCTCCGATTTGGGGAGCACAATTAGCAGTAGCAGTTTATCGGGAACTGTCGAACGGATTTCGGGATTTTAATTGAAAGTATCATGACAAGTTTTACGCACAAACCGAGAATTTTGTTTCTATACGGCTCTTTAAGAGAGCGTTCTTACAGCCGTTTGTTGGCGGAAGAATCGGCGAGAATTATTGAGGGTTTCGGTGCCGAAGTTCGAGTTTTCAATCCTCTAGAACTGCCGATTTACGGCAGCGTTCCCGATACCCATCCGAAGGTTCAAGAATTGCGGGAACTGAGTCTTTGGTCGGAGGGTCAAGTCTGGTCGAGTCCAGAAATGCACGGCAATATTACCGGCATTATGAAAAATCAAATTGACTGGATTCCTTTAAGCATTGGGGCTGTCAGACCGACTCAAGGCCGAACTTTGGCGGTGATGCAAGTTAGCGGTGGTTCGCAATCTTTTAATGCGGTCAATACTTTGAGAATTTTGGGCCGCTGGATGCGGATGTTTACGATTCCGAATCAGTCTTCGGTTGCTAAGGCTTATCAGGAGTTTAATGAAGATGGGACGATGAAGGATTCGCCTTATCGCGATCGCGCGATCGACGTGATGGAGGAACTGTACAAGTTTACCTTGCTGTTACGGGAGCAAGCCGACTATTTGACTGATCGCTACAGCGAACGCAAAGAACAAGCCGCTAAAGAGGCGATCGCCCTAGCAAATCGCGCCCTTGAATTACCGGGCGCTTAGAAACCGCCGCCATCCCGACAGCAATCGATAACCAACAACTCACAAAAACCATGAAAAAAGTAATGTTCGTTTGCAAAAGAAACTCCTGCCGATCGCAAATGGCAGAAGGATTCGCTAAAACCATCGGCGCCGGCAAGATTGGAGTCACCAGTTCCGGGTTAGAATCAAGCAGAGTTCATCCGACAGCAATTCAAGTCATGTCAGAAATCGGCATTGACATCACCGATCAAACATCCAACCCATTAAACGAATTCAATGCAGAAGACTACGACGCCGTAATTTCTCTCTGCGGCTGCGGCGTGAATTTACCCGAAGCGTGGGTATTGCGAGAAGTATTTGAAGATTGGCAACTCGACGATCCCGACGGACAACCCATCGAAACTTTTCACCGCGTTCGAGATGAAATTAAAGCACGAGTTGAAACATTAGTTGACTCTCTAAAGTAAGATTAGGCTCAAAATTATCACCCTTGTCTTGTCGGTTTTAACTGAGATCTTGCACCATTTTCAACAAGTTTTTTATGAACAGGCTTTCCGGCCTGTTCCACAGGAGATAAATTTTCTTGTGGAACAGGCCGGAAAGCCTGTTAAGCGAGAATGGTGCAAGATGTGAGTTTTAACTGAGTGGCAGTATTGTCAATAAGCCTTGTACGGGCGGGCTCTCCGGCCCAACCCCTACTCCCCACAAGAAATTCACTCTTTGTGGAACAGGCCGGAAAGCCTGTTCTTAAAAATAATGCAAGATGTGAGTTTCAATTAACTTTATAGCGACAGGTTAAAATTTGTCGCTGTCGCATCCACAGAATTAGTGCTAAATTATCAGAGGCGTTCCGCCGGAACGCCTCTAAATCCGTTGCGAGCATAGACTAAAAAGTTTAGCACATGATTCAGACAGCAGTCACCCCTTTCAAAAACAAACTTCACTCAGCTTTAACTAAAAAGCAGATTACAGTTTTACAAATTAATCTCGGCAAACGCTGCAACCTGGCTTGCACTCACTGCCACGTAGAAGCTAGCCCGACACGAACAGAAGAACTTTCCCCGGAAATTTGCGACCAATTAATTGAAATTATTCGCCGCTTTCCTCAAATTAAAACTGTTGATCTCACCGGCGGTGCTCCCGAAATGCTTTACGGTTTTAAACCGCTAGCAGAAGCTGCCAGGGCGGCAGGTAAAGAGGTAATTGTTCGTTCTAATTTGACGATTTACTTTGAAAAAGGTTTTGAGGATATTCCCGAATATTGCGCGAAGCATCAACTAAGAATTGTGGCGTCGCTTCCCTGCTACCAAGCTGACAATGTGGACAAAATGCGTGGCAACGGTGTTTTTGACAGTTCGATTCGGGCGCTGCAAAAGCTAAATCAGTTGGGATACGGGAAAAACCCAAATTTAAGTCTGGATTTGGTGTACAATCCACAAGTGCCGACAACAGACAAATTTTCGCTAACACCGGAACAAGGCAAGTTAGAGCAAGATTACAAGGTTTATTTAGCAGAACATTTTGGGATTTGTTTTAATCAATTGTTCGCGATTACTAATTTGCCGGTGGGACGGACTAAGTTTCATTTGGAACATAAGAAACTGCACAAGCCTTATGTCGGGTTTTTGGAGGATAATTTTAATCCCGGTACTCTGGAACATTTAATGTGTCGTAACGAATTGTCGATCGACTATTTGGGCAATGTCTACGACTGCGATTTTAACCAGATGGAAAATCTGCCGGCGAAAACTGGCAATGGGGAAAAAATAAATACTGCTAAATTGCTCGCATCTGGCAGTTTAGATGTGATTCAAGAGGTGCAAACGGCTGCTTATTGTTACGGCTGTACGGCGGGTAGCGGTTCTAGCTGCGGCGGTACTTTGATTTAATTTAAGGGAAAAGTTGCGCTTTATTACAAAGTTTTTTAGCGCTAAAGCGCAACTACAAACCTTATGGTGTATGCAATGAATGAATGAGTGGGGAGTTTAGGTAATGAATGATTCGCGATCGCCCGATGAAAATCCGCAGCCATCAAATAGGTGGAAGCTGATTTTAGGGATTGGTTTAGCTGTGGCTTTGATTGCAGCGACCCAGTTTTTCAACTTTCAAGGAATTCTGAAAAATGTGCTGGAGTCGATCGCGAGTCTCGGCCCTTGGGGCCCGGTAGCTTTTATTCTAATTTACATTGTAGCAACGGTTCTATTTATCCCCGGTTCTTTGCTGACTCTCGGTTCTGGCGTTTTGTTCGGAGTCGTTGGCGGTTCGATTTGTGTTTCCATCGGCTCGGTTTTAGGCGCAACTTGCGCTTTTTTGGTAGGGCGGTATTTAATTCGCGACTGGGTTTCCAAACAGATAGAAGGCAATCAAAAATTTAAGGCGATCGACTCCGCAGTGGCCTCTGAAGGATGGAAAATTGTGCTGCTGACGCGACTTTCTCCCATTTTTCCGTTTAATTTGCTTAACTATGCTTTTGGAGTCACGCAGGTATCTCTAAAAGACTATTTTTTGGCATCTTGGATCGGCATGATTCCCGGAACAGTCATGTATGTTTATATCGGTTCCCTGGCCGGGAGTTTGGCTGCACTTGGATCTAGCGGGCGATCGCGCACTGCTGCTGAGTGGACTCTCTACGGCATTGGTTTGCTAGCAACGATCGCCCTCACCGTTTATGCAACCCGCTTGGCTAAAAAAGCTTTAGACGAAAAAATTTCTCCTTGAAACCACAGCACAAATTGGTAAAACTGTCAAGAGAGTTTTACTCATACATTATAATACATTGCTAATCTAAAAAACTCCGTATTTTCTCTG
Organism: Microcoleus sp. LAD1_D3; assembly: GCF_036702135.1. Lineage (NCBI taxonomy): Bacteria > Bacillati > Cyanobacteriota > Cyanophyceae > Oscillatoriales > Microcoleaceae > Microcoleus > Microcoleus sp. LAD1_D3. The sequence goes on from NZ_JAUBSB010000025.1 coordinate 15,481, forward strand.
TGTTATTTACAATTATTTTGTTATACAAACGAGATAGATATTAAAGATATCGTAAAGCACAAACCTCAAATACGTAAACCGAAGGTCGAAATATAAAATTGATGCCAAAATAGAAGGCGAGCGCCCAACCATAAGAAAAATTGTTTGCAGTCAGGAATGTAAGTCATACCATTTTAAATTTTAGATTTTAGATTGCGAATGACTGATGGCTACCAGGATTTGAATCTTGGCTACAGTTGCATTCTTTTCTTAAACTGTCTCACTACTTACCTGATATTAAGTCTGCCGAATGACGAAGACCGTTTGATGAAGTTGACTCTGAGGGAACATTTGATGATGCAAAACCCAGCCAATCAAGCCAGATCTGTGTCTGCGCCGCCGCCACAAACAAAAAAGCTGCGCCGCTTTTGGCAAAACATCAGCAATTCGGCTCAATCACGGTGGCAGCAAGCGCACAGTCTTTGGCAGCACAGACGGCAGCGCCGCCATTTGCTGACCCTGCTAATTCTGACCACCAGCGCTTTAACCATTAGCACAACTGCTTGCATCAGCTATTTTTTTGTGCGTGGACTAATCCTCGACAATTTAAAGCAAATAGCACTATTAAAACTCGAAAAAGGCACCGACGAAATCGACCGCTGGCTCAGCAGCCGCAAAGCAGAAATAGAAACCATTGCTTACGATCCTACGGTTGGCACTCTCAATTGGCAATTAGTCGAACCCCGGTTGCAAGGAGAAATATACAGGTTAAAAGAGTATTTCATCCTGTCATTAACTCAACCAGACGGCTCATTTATCAACACTCTAGGCAACCGCGCGAACAGCAAAGACCGCCAACATTTCCAAAAAGCAATGGCCGGACACCTAAACGTTTCCGACCCGCTGATCGGCCGCAGTACAAAAGTTTCTACGATCATCATTTCAGCTCCTATTTGGGCTTTGCCTCCCGCTCCCAATCAAGTAATTGGAGTCCTATCGGGCAGCATTAAATTAGACAGAGTAACATCTGTCGCTAACAGCTTGCAGTACGGTTCCGATAGTTATGCTTTTGCGCTCAATTCACAAGGAGTGCCAATTGTTCATCCCAACAATAACTTAATCGGAAATATCGACCGCGAGGTCCCAAGCTTTTTACAGTCACAAGACCCCGCACTCTCCACAATTGCGCGGCAGATGATCGACCGCCAGACGAACATCCAACTGGTAAAAATAGACAAAAAATGGGTGTATGTAGCCTACGCACCCCTCAAGGAAGTTAACTGGTCGATGGCTTTAGTAATTCCCCGCGAAAATATTGAATCCAAACTACAAGCATTAAATTTGCTGACATCCGTAGTCGCCGGACTGCTCATCCCGGCAATGCTAGCAGCAATTTGGCTAATTTATTCCTCCGAAAACAATCGCGCTCAAGCGGAGCGGGAAGCCATGCTCAACCGGATTGCAGGACGCATTCGCGCTTCCCTGGAATTAGACCAAATCGTGCAAAGTACAGTCGAAGAAGTAGTAAGTTTGCTGCATCTAGAACGGGCGGCTTTTGGTTGGTACGAGCCGCAAAACAAAAGGTTAAAAATCCTGTGGGAATCTTGCCCATCTGATTCTCCGACACAAGCCATAAAGTTTGAGTCTTACTTTCTCGAAAATGTGTTATTACGGAGTGGTCAAGGCGAACCAATTATTCTTTCGAGCGACACTTGGGCGAAGGGTGTAACTCAACCTCCGGAACTTAAAGCTAATAGCTATTTAGCCGTACCTGTCCAGACTCAAAACCAGCCGCAGGGTTATTTAATTTGCAGCCACGTTACTCATTGGCTTTGGAGCACGGAGGAAATCCAACTGTTAAAAGCCGTGGCCGACCAATTGGCGATCGCAATTACTCAAGCTCACCTTTACAGTCAAACCCAAGACCAAGTAAAACTACTTAATAGTGCCTTAAATGAACTGAAAAAGACTCAAACTCATTTAGTGCAGAGCGAAAAAATGTCATCCCTCGGTCAAATGGTAGCTGGAATAGCGCACGAAATCAACAACCCCGTTAACTTCATTTCGGCTAATTTGCCTCACACCAGCAAATATACTAAAGATTTATTAGAGTTGGTAAGTTTATACAAAGAAGCCTTCCCAGAGGTTCCCCAGGAAATCGCCGATTTTACCGAAGAAATCGAGTTAGAATTTATCGAGGAGGATTTGCCGCATATATTGGATTCTATGAAAATAGGAACCGAACGCATTCGCAGCATAGTTCTTTCTTTGCGAAACTTTTCTCGCCTTGATGAATCTGACAAAAAGCTGGCGGACATTCACGAAGGTATAGAAAATACGTTACTGCTGCTCTCTAACCGCATTAAAAATAGAATTTATATAGTCAAGAAATACGGGAAAGTGCCTTCAGTCGAGTGCTATCCGTCTCAGCTCAATCAGGTGTTTATGAACTTGCTGAGTAATGCGATCGATGCCTTGAACGAGATCGATCGCCTGGATAAAATTATTACTATTTCCACGGGAGTAGTTCGCGAACATGGCGCTAAATTTCTGAAAGTGGCGATCGCCGACAACGGCCCCGGTATTCCCGACAGCGTTAAAGACCAAATTTTTAACCCATTTTTTACTACTAAAGAGGTGGGCAAAGGCACTGGTTTGGGATTAGCAATTAGCTACAAAATTGTAGTGGATGGACACGGGGGCAGCATCACAATTTCTCAACCTCCGGGCTGCGGCACGGAGTTTTTGGTAAAAGTTCCTATTAGTAACGGGAAGTAAGACTATTTTAGATTTTAGATTTTAAATTTGGGAAGACCTGATAATACAAGGTTTTGGATATTATCTAGAGTTGCATTATTTTTGGAAACAGGTATCAGGAGGAAGTGGGAATGGAAGCCCACGGAGTTTGTAACCGAGGTAAGGGATAGAGGTTCGAGGGAAGATGTTGGAGGGGACAAAAAGTTTTAATTAATGCTAAGTTGACGGGCCTTGGCTAAAATGAGAAGAGTTTTTGTTAAAGGAGTTTTATGGCTGTTGGCAAGGATACAATTTTCGAGCGCTTTTTGTCGCCCCTGATTCGACTGGCGATCGACGAAGAAGCACTGAAACGACTCTACGAAGGCATCGATTGGGAAACAGCGGGCGATCGCTACCGACAACCCGACTTAGTTTATCCCGAATATTACAGCAGCCAAAACTTTCACGGCATTAAACGCGGCTACCTCAACCCCAGTGCCGCGGTTTCCTACGATCCAATCACGCAATATGTTTTGCCTCCCCACGAAACAGTCGTCAGGCAAGGCTTAATTGACGCTGTGCGGGTGAAACCGCGCCGAATTATCGATTTGGGATGCGGCACTGGTTCGACAACGCTCATGCTCAAGCAAGCCTTTCCCCAAGCGGAAGTTGTCGGGCTGGACTTGTCGCCTTATATGCTGGTAGTTGCCGAAATGAAAGCGCAAAAAGCCGGCTTAAATATCCAGTGGTTGCACGGAAATGCCGAAAGCGTTGCTTTTGGCGATGGCAGCTTCGATTTAGTCGCAGCTTCCTTGCTGTTTCACGAGACGCCACCTGTTGTATCGCGGGCAATTTTGCGAGAAAGCTTCCGACTGCTGAAGGTTGGGGGACAAGTGGCAATTTTGGACGGAAATCAAAAAACTTTGCGGCAGACAGAGTGGCTGACTGATATCTTTGAAGAGCCTTATATTAAGTCTTACGCCGCTGGCTGCGTCGATGCTTGGGCGGGGGCTGCTGGATTCGCGGCGGTGCAAACTCAGGAACACTGGTGGGTGCATCAGGTGACGCAGGGCGTTAAACCTTTGCCTGGGGAAGATTTGGAACAGATGCGAGTGGCAAGGGGGTGGAATTTGGGCGATCGAACTCCTGATTTTGATGGCGATTTACCAGGCATTCCAGCTCCTGCTTGATCTATTAACTGTTGCCTGTTAATTGTTAACTGTTAGCAAACTAATGACTAATGACTCATGACTAATGACTCTAAAAGCAGTTTTATTTGATTTTAATGGCGTGATTGTTAATGACGAGCCAATTCACGAGAAAATAATCGATCAATTGATGCTCGATGAAAATCTCCAGCTCAAACGTGGGGAGTTTCGAGAAATTTGTTTGGGAAGGAGCGATCGCGCTTGCATTACCGAACTGCTCAAGCGCCGAGGACGATATCTAACAGAAACATATCTCGATCGACTGCTGCAGCGCAAGGCCCAAGCTTACAAAGCTCAAATAGATACTTTGGAGAAACTGCCGATTTATCCCGGTTTGGCAGAATTTATTGACAAAATTCGGATCGCCGGACTGAAAATGGCCGTAGTTAGCGGGGCAATGCGATCGGAGATAGAATGGGTGTTAGATCGGGCCGGTTTGGCAGCAAACTTTGAGTTAATTGTCGCAGGCGACGACTTGAGGGCGAGCAAACCAGCACCTGACGGCTATCTATTGGCTGTGGAACTTCTCAACCAGAAATATCCCGAATTTAACCTGCAACCGATCGAGTGTTTGGCGCTAGAAGATACTTTTGCGGGAATTGAAGCGGCGAAAAAAGCGGGGATTCAGGTAGCGGGTGTGACTCACACTTACCCGTTTCACATGATCCAGCGCCAAGCTAATTGGACGGTGGACTATTTTGCTGATTTAGAGTTGGACAGAGTGGCGCAAATTTGCTCGATCGCCCCCACTGAGCCGGCTGCGGAAAAAACTTGACCTTTTTAGCAGTTACGTGCTAGTGTAGGTGACGGTCTGCGAACGTGAGAGCAAGCAAGACCTGTAAGCCTTTTAGATTCGGCAATCCCGCATCTAAAATGCTAAATTAAAACTCAATCAGGGGAATTAGCTCAGTTGGTAGAGCGCTGCGATCGCACCGCAGAGGCCAGCGGTTCGAGTCCGCTATTCTCCATATGTCAAATAACCAATAATGTGTCGTCGTTAACACATTAATGTGCTCATAATAGACAATATCTAGCTTCAAGTTTGAGAGGAGGCCGGAAGTGCGATGGCAAACTCTGCTCCCCCTCCCAAAGATGAAATTACCTCTATTTTTCCCCGATGTTTTTCCACAATCTGGTAGCAAATTGCCAGGCCAATGCCCGTGCCTTTTCCTGGTTCTTTAGTTGTAAAAAAAGGGTCAAATAGCTTACTTTGGATTGCGAGTGAAATGCCAGGGCCGTTATCGCTAATTCGCACCAAAATTTGGCTACTGTCCAACTTTTGCGTCTGAATTAAAATCTGAGGAATTTTACTTTTTTTAGAGTTATTCCCTGACTCTTCTAGTGCATCTATCGCATTTACTAGAATATTCATAAATACTTGATTTAGCTGCGCTGGATAACACTCTATTTCTGGCAATTCTCCATAGTTTTTGATAACTTCAATTCCCTGCTTGAGGCGACTGTTCAAAATCAATAGTGTATTGTCAATGCCTTCATGGATATCAACTAATTTCATTTGAGATTCATCTAAGCGAGAGAAGTTTCGCAAAGACAAAACTATTTGCCGGATGCGTTCTGAACCTATTTTCATAGATTCAAGCAGTTTTAGTAAATCCTCTGTGAGAAAGTCTAGTTCTATCTCTGCGATTTCTTCTGCGATCGCCTCGGTGGGTTGCGGGTATTCCTGCTGATAGAGACGAATTAACTTTAGCAAATCTATAATATACTGGTTGGCGTATTCTAGGTTGCCGTGAATAAAGTTAACAGGGTTGTTTATTTCATGGGCTACCCCGGCCACCATCTGCCCTAAACTAGACATTTTTTCGGTTTGAATTAACTGGGTTTGCGTGTGCTTAAGTTGGTAAAGTGCTGCTGTAAGTTCTTCTGTTCTTTCTTCTACTCGCTCTTCCAAAGTTTGGCGATACAGCTCTAATTCATGGGTGTATTCTGCTACCCATTCAACTAATTGATTGATGGATTTGGCTAAGGTTCCCACTTCATCTTCTGTAGTAACAGGTACTTGCAAATCAAAATTTGCTTGTTGAGTAATAGTTTTAGCAACCCTCGTTACCGCTTGGAGAGGAAGGGCGATCGCGCGGCTGGTACAGATGGCTAGAAAAATAGCGATCGCGACTGATACTAACATACTCACTACGATGATTTGGACTCGCAATTCCTCAGCTTTATTAAAATTAATGTAGGCTTGTCTCTGCTGTGCCTTAGCTACTTGTGTCATCAAGCTCAAACTCTCTGACAGCCGCTCAAACTTAACATCCAGCTTAACTGCTTTATCCCCTCTGATTAAATCCAATACCTGCTGCTGTGCCTCTTTAACTTCCTCTGGTTTTAGTGAGGAGGGCTCTATTTCTTGCCAAAAAGATTTGAGCAATTGAGAATACGAATCTGTCGCAGTTGTGTAGCCGTTTAATAATCCTTTTAACTCAACCGACTTTACTGCTAATTTTGTGGAATGTTCTTCCGTAAAAAAAGCTAGTTCAGCAATATTTTTTTGGACTACATCAACATCTTTCAAGAACTTAGCAGTTTCATATTCAAACCAGATTGAATCTCCCAATACAGAGATTAGCCGTTTGGGATGTGACTGCACTGCTTGCACAGAATATTCTAAATCCCTGAGCAAATCTTGTTGCTCGTCGGCGAAGGTTAAAGCTTGGAATGCTTGATTTTGGTAATAGTCTCCACAGATCATTCCCCCTGTGGTTCCTAGTACGGCTATTCCAATTGCTACGGAGTAGCCATAAGTAATTTTTTTGGCAATGCTTAAGCGAGAAATTAAGCGGTTAATGGCAGTCAAGGGAGTTTTTCGGAGAGAATTTTTGATGTCGCGATCGCCTTCAGTCACAGCAACCTTATTTTTTCGTCTATTGAGGGTAAGATTGTTGAAGCTTACAGCCCCATTTTCTCCCTGTTCAAATTTTTGCATCCTGGCAACCTGAGCTAAATTTTAACAATTTTATTAGTAAATGCACATAAAGTCTCTTATTCGTAAACTGTTACGCATTTAAACCACTAACGAGGCTTGTAGGGTGCGTCAGTTATAACACTTACGCCGACTTGGGAAACACTTCTGTACGCTCCGCACCCTACTATCGTATTTTAAATGCCAAACAGCTTAGTAGGGGGAATATTCCCTAGAGTTTATGAATTAAGGATTAAGCCCTACTACAAAGTCGGCATTAGATAAAATTTAACCTTAAAAGACATTCCCCTGACCAATGGCTTTATAAACTTCACGAATTATGTTATAATCACTGTCGTTTGCTGGCACCAGTTTAGCTCCTTGATACTTATCATTAGCTTTTCCAACTAAAATTGCTTGAATTAGCTTCTCTTGATTTTCTACCAGGCGATGGCGGATTTTTTCAACCAGAGTATTAGGCAGGTTACTACTAGCTACAAACAAGTCACTAGGTAAGGGTTTCCCGGTGGCAATAATCCGAAAATCATTGGCCGATAAACCATCTATTTTTAGTAAATCGTTGTATCTATTCACACCAATTCCTAAGGCATCAACTTGGTTTTTTTTAAGAGCCTGCAAACCCTTTTCTCCCAACATTGAGATTTTGAAGTCAGATTGGGGATTTAAGCCAGCATCCATGAGAATTTTAATCGGGCTTAGATGACCACCAGTTGCACCTATTTCCCACATAGCTATGGTTTTACCTTTCAACTGTGCTGCTGACTTAATCTCGCTATTGGCAGGAACAGCAATAATTGAGTGATAGTCGGGGCGGGTGATGGCAATGATGGGAACAGCATTTGTCCGCGCCCGCATAATCACATATTCAGATGGCCCTGTTAGAGCTAATTTTAGCTGACCGGACTGGAGAGCTACGGCTGCTTCTATATAGTTATCTACTGGGAACAATTCAATTTTTTTCTCTAAAACTTCCCCAAGAACAGTCCGAAATGCTTGATAATTTTGCTGCAAATCTTCTGCTCCCTTAACATCAGTTACGGCAAATTCAAGGGTTTCTGGTTCACTTAGGGTCAAATTGGAAGAACTACGATTAGATTGATTTACTGTTGTAGAACAGCTTGCTACAAACAATAGGGATAACCCAACAAAATGCCGCCGCTTCATAATTTTTAGGATTTTTAGTGGCAGTTGAAAATTGCCTAACTATTATAAGCTATTTGGAATAAGCTTTCATTAAAATAGATTATCCATTGGTTAAACTTCAGTGCGGCAAAATTTTTATTGCTCGGTGTTTGGGTTAGCAGCGTAAGGCAGCGGATATTGTAAACTTAACTCCTTAAACGCTGCCCGTGGTAACTGACATGAATCGCAAACGCCACAAGTAACTTCACCGTCGGCGTCACAAGACTAAGTTTTTTCCGAAGGCACTCTCCAATTATTGCCTAATTTAATGATTTCTGTCTTGTTTAGCTCAATCAGCGGTGTTGAGATAGAAATTGCTTCGCCTTCTCTCCCTTGTTTTGTCCCTAGCCGCAATACTTCTTGCAGGGCTTGAATATAATCGGGGCGAAAGTCTCGATAGCCGGAATAGTCTAAAGCTTTGACGCCAATGTAAACGCGATCGGCGTTGAGACTTTCAGCCCAGGCGAAGCCAAAACTTAGGAAAATTGTATTGCCGGAGGTAGGTGATCGGGATGCTTTCGGAGAGTTGATCGAGGGTGCTCGCGCCAAAAAGCGTCTGGCTTTCCTGCAATGGCTTTGAAGGGAGCGATCGCCTCAACGGAGTTCGATCGAGTACAATCTCCTATTACCAGCACGCCTGAAAAGGACTTTGATTGTCTAATCAACATTTTAAGCTGTTTTTTCAAAAAATCAAGCTTAATTTGTTAGACGCTGCCGTAATTTTTGCAAGTCCCGTTTTTTAAGAAGCGACACAGAAGTTGTCAAAAGTTTAAATAGCGATAATGAGCGTGTTCAAGTGACTGCTGTAATTTCGGTGTGAGAAAAGCTGCTCTAATCCTTAGATAGCAAGGACTTCAGCTCATCGTAGTCAGACGACATTAATTTGTTAAAGCGACAAATAATTTATTATTCGACAATCAAGGTGATTTACACAAGTGCGATCGTACTCAAAGCGCAGTGCGATCGCCACCCGTTTTGAGAGACTGTACTGTAAATTGTTGAAAATTCTCCTTAAACATTAATTTACTTAATAATAAATTTTGTATCCAAAAATACAACTATCTTATTAAGGGAGTCTTAATATCAAGTCGCTATGTGTTATTATTCTCAATCATCTGACTCATCTATTCAAGAGTAACAAGAAAAAATGACAAAGCGATTCGATCGGCGGAAATTTCTTTTATACAGTTCTGCTACCCTAACATCAAGTTTATTTCTCAAAGCTTGTAGGACTCCCACTCCAACAGCAACTCCCGCCGCTTCTCCTTCTCCAACTTCAACAGGAACACCAGCAGCAGGTGGCGGAAACACGATCAAAGTAGGAATTTTGCATTCGTTGAGCGGCACGATGTCAATCAGCGAAAAAAGCGTTGTCGATGCCGAACAATTAGCGATCGAAGAAATCAATAAAGCTGGCGGCGTCCTCGGCAAACAAATCGAAGCAGTAATAGAAGATGGCAACTCAGACTGGCCGACTTTTGCCGAAAAAGCCAAAAAATTGATCGACCAAGATAAAGTTGTCGCCGTCTTCGGCTGCTGGACATCCGCCAGTCGCAAAGCAGTATTGCCGGTATTTGAAGAAAAAAATCATATGCTCTGGTATCCCGTACAATACGAGGGTCAAGAGTGTTCCAAGAATATCTTTTATACCGGGGCTGCACCGAACCAACAAATCGAACCAGCAGTTGACTGGCTGCTAGAAAATAAAGGAAAAAGATTCTTCTTAGTCGGGTCTGACTACGTTTTCCCCCGGACGGCAAATACCATTATCAAGGCACAGCTAGCAGCAAAAGGCGGCGAAGTAGTTGGAGAAGATTACATTCCTTTGGGCGGTACAGAAGTCACGCCAATTATTACTAAAATTAAGGCAGCGTTGCCAGACGGGGGCGTAATTTTCAATTCCCTCAACGGCGACAGCAACGTAGCATTTTTCAAACAGTTGCAGGGTGCAGGTTTGGGGCCGGACAGGTATCCGTCAATGTCTGTCAGTATTGCAGAAGAAGAAGTAAAGGCGATCGGCGTAGAATATCTTAAAGGCCATTACGCCGCCTGGAATTACTTCATGACTGTGGATTCTCCGGCCAATACAAAATTTGTGGAAGCTTTCAAGGCAAAATACGGCAACGATAGAGTCACTAACGACCCGATGGAAGCAGCTTACATCATGGTTTACCTGTGGAAGCAAGCCGTCGAAAAAGCAGGGACAGCCGACGATTTGGAAAAAGTGCGGGCAGCAGCTTTGGGTCAAACCTTTGAGGCGCCAGGGGGCACAGTAACGATGGATGTTAACCATCACCTTTCTAAATTTGTGCGGTTGGGCGAAGTGAGAGAAGACGGTTTGTTTAACATCGCTTTTGCTACACCAGCAGCAGTGAAGCCGGTGCCTTGGAATCAGTTTGTCGCTGAAACAAAAGGCTTTTCTTGCGATTGGTCAGACCCCGCAAAAGGTGGAAAATTCAAAGCTTGATAAGTAGGTAATACCAATTTTCTTAACGTTGACAACGTATCTTCGATCCCCCTAGGACGTGTCTTTAAACCCGGAGATCCCCCCCGCCCCCCCTTAATAAGGGGGGAGTAAGAGCATTCTTTCGTCAATCCCTACTCCCTTAATAAGGGGCAACTGGAGTCTTCTTTCGTCAACCCCTACTCCCCTTAAGAAGGGGGAACTGGAGTCTTCAAAGTCCCCCTTCTTAAGGGGGATTTAGGGGGAGCGAGACTCGGCGACAAGCGAGATATACAGAGGGTTTTAGTTCTAAGTTGACACCAATGGGATAAAACCACCCCCTAATTATCCGCGGACGAAGTTAACCGACTTGATGCAGGAGTTACAAAAGTGGCGATATTAGACGGTTTATTTAATGGCATTAGCATCGGCGCTGTTCTACTAATTGCAGCCTTGGGATTAGCCATTATTTTCGGGCTGATGGGCGTGATTAATATGGCTCACGGCGAGTTGATGATGCTGGGGGCTTATACAACTTTCGTGGTGCAAAATGTTTTCAAAGGTATGGGAGGATTTGCTTTTGAAACCTATATTTTATTTGCAATTCCCCTTGCTTTTTTAGTAGCTGCATTGGTAGGATTAATTCTCGAACGCGGAGTGATTCGCTATCTTTACGGGCGGCCGCTAGAAACTCTGCTGGCAACTTGGGGCGTAAGTTTAATTTTGCAGCAGTTTGTCCGCAGCGTTAGTTGGGTGCTGGTAATTGGAATTGCGGTATTTTGTTTGCTGTTTTTTGGCGGTTTGCGGGTGCTGAAATCTCGCCTGGATTTCGATCGCATTCGTAACAAAATTATCGCCCTAATTTTGCCTTTATCTTTGGGTGTTTCCTGGGCGGTGAGCGCCTTTTTAGGGCAAACTTACAAACTGGCAGTAACTCAACCTTGGTTTGGCGCTCAAAATGTGGACGTAACGGCACCGAAATGGTTGCGGGGTGGCATACCGCTGGGCAATTTTCAGTTGCCCTATGCCCGAATTTTTATTATTGTGCTAACAGCAATTTGTTTGGCGGGAATTTACCTATTTTTGCAAAAGTCGGTGTGGGGATTGCGGATTAGATCCGTGACGCAAAATCGCAGCATGAGTGCGTGTTTGGGAATTCCTACCGAACAAGTAGACGCGCTGACTTTTGCTTTGGGTTCAGGGTTGGCAGGTGTCGCTGGGTGCGCGATTAGTTTGATCGGTTCGGTAGGGTCAAATACCGGACAAAATTATATAGTCGATACCTTTATGGTGGTGGTTGTGGGCGGTGTCGGCAAGATTGTGGGGAGTGTAGTTGCTGCGATCGCGATCGGCACTGCCAATTACCTGATCGGTTCGGGAACTTTAGCATTAATGTTCGCTCCTGTCAAGCCTTTAGCCGACTTCTTCACATTTTTCGCCACAACCAGCATGGCCAAAGTAATGGTATTCGCTTTAATTATGGCTTTTCTGCAAGTGAAGCCGGGAGGGATTTTCCCGCAAAAAGGACGGACTGTAGAAAATTAAAAATTACAACTGCGAGCGTAGCGAAAAATGCAGAACAAACATCAAAAACCCTGGCTAAAAGAAGCGGTAATTGTCAGCGCGATCGCCCTCACATTCATCTTACTCATCCCAGGAATACTCCCCGACGTTCGCCTCAATCAATTAGGGCGATTTTTAGCACTAGCAATTGCAGCCCTCGGCATAGATTTGATTTGGGGATACACAGGTTTGCTTAGTTTAGGGCATGGGGTGTTTTTTGCGATCGGCGGCTACGCTTTCGCCATGCACCTAAAATTGCAAATTCCCCCAACCGCCAGCAGTCAATTGCCAGAATTTATGAACCTCTACGGCGTTACCGAACTCCCCTGGTTTTGGCAACCATTTTATTCATTTCCCTTCTCAGCATTAGCAGTAGTTCTCATCCCCGCCATCTTGGGCGCACTTTTAGGTTATTTAGTATTCCGCAATCGAATTCGAGGCGTTTACTTTTCAATTCTTACCCAAGCAGCAACCATTGTATTTTTCAACTTCTTTAACGGTCAGCAAAAACTGATTAACGGAACTAACGGACTCACCGACTTTAAAACCTTGTTCGGAGCCACAGTAAATGACCGAGATACTCAATATATTTTCTACATTCTCACCATACTATTTTTAGCAGCAACTTACGCCCTCTGCCGCTGGCTGACCAGCGGGCGTTTCGGCCGCCTGTTAGTAGCAATTCGCGACGACGAAGTGCGCCTGCGTTTCTCAGGTTACAATCCCACAGGATATAAAGTTTTAGTCTTTGCAATTTCCGCCGGTTTAGCCGGGATTGCAGGCGCATTATTTACGGTACAAACCGGAATCATTTCGCCAAAAGCAATGGATATTGCCTTTTCAATTGAAATGGTAATCTGGGTCGCAGTGGGAGGCCGCGCCACACTATCGGGAGCAATATTGGGAACATTGCTAGTCAACTTTGGCAAAAGTTTCTTGAGCGAACAATTCCCCGAAGTTTGGCTGTTTTTCCAAGGCGCCCTATTCCTAATAGTAGTCACAGTGCTGCCCGACGGCTTAGTCGGATGGCTGCAACATCAAGGTTTCGACCAAATCCGCAGCTTGTTCAGAAGACCGAAGTACGCATCTACTTACCCCAGCCTGGAACAAGACCCCCAAGTGCAGCTCGAAAAAGAAGAACTTGAACATTGAGTGCAAAAATATCGTGTAATTTATAAGTAGGCTGACCTAAATAAATGTCCCCTACAACAGACAAACAAAGCAATCGCAATAGACTTGGCAAACGCTGCGTTTATCTCTGTCTGAGGAAACGTAATATATATGTCCACCTACTTAGATATCCCTAGCAAACAGCTTCGTTCTTGAACTTGAGGGGAAACATATGGCAGATATTATTGACTACAAAATCTACGGCGACGATTTGCAACTCATCGAAATTGAACTCGACCCCAAAGAAGGCGTCAGGGCTGAAGCTGGAACCATGACATACATGGAAGGGGACATCCAAATGCAAACATCCACAGGCGGCGGCTTATTTCAAGGTTTCAAACGGATGCTGACAGGAGCGGGTTTTTTCATTACCACCTTTGTCAACGCCGGAAATCGCAAGGCCCGCGTCGCTTTTGCCGCCCCTTATCCGGGTAAAGTAATTCCCCTAGATTTAGGCCAACTTGGCGGTAAATTTTTATGTCAAAAAGACTCATTTCTATGTGCGGCCAACGGCATTGAAATTGAGGTAGCATTCACCAAGCGGCTCGGTGCCGGTTTCTTTGGCGGAGAAGGTTTTATTCTGCAAAAATTGCAGGGTGACGGGCTAGCTTTTGTTCATGCGGGAGGAACAATAGTTGAGAAAAATTTGGGTGTTGGCGAAGTGTTGCGAGCGGACACTGGTTGTTTGGTAGCTTTTGCGCCGACTGTAGATTACGATATTCAGTTTGTGGGCGGGTTTAAAAATGCTCTATTTGGCGGCGAAGGCTTGTTTTTAGTCAAGCTAACTGGCCCTGGAAAAGTGTATTTGCAAAGTCTGCCGCTCTCGAAGTTAGCTGAGCGAATTATGGCGGCAGCTCCACCTCCCGTGTCGAGCAGTTCTAGCAGTTTTAGTGTAGAGTAAACTGCTATAAAAAAGTAGTAAGTATGGTGTCCCGGAAGCGGAGAAAATCTGCTTGATAAGGGAGAATTTTTACCTTCTGCACCTACAATAGGTCTGGGTTGTTGTCCATTAGTGAGGGAATTCTTAATTATGAATGGCAAAGTATTAGAAATAGAAAACTTGACTGTTAGTTTTGATGGTTTTAAAGCCATCAACGGTTTAAATTTCAGCATGGATGCGGGCGAACTGCGAGTTATTATTGGGCCCAACGGTGCGGGAAAAACAACTTTTCTCGATTCAATTACCGGGAAGGTGCAGCCGACAGAGGGCAGGGTGTTATTTAAGGGACAAAATTTACGCAAGTTGTCGGAAGATAGGATTTCGCGCTTGGGAATTGGCCGCAAGTTTCAGACGCCGCGAGTTTACTTGAATTTAACGCCACGCGAAAATTTGGAATTGTCTTGCAGCCGCCATAAAAATGTTTTTTCGACTTTGTTCAAGCCTGCTTCGGCTGCTGAAAAACGCACGGTTTCCGGTTTATTAGAAACAATTGGTTTAGTTGCTAAAGCTGATGTTTCGGCTGGTTTGCTTTCTCACGGGGAAAAGCAATGGTTGGAAATTGGAATGTTGGTGGCTCAATCTCCTGATTTGTTGTTGGTAGATGAACCTGTGGCGGGTTTGACGGATGAGGAAACGATGTTAACTGGAGAGTTGCTAGTTTCGCTGGCGGAAAGTCATTCGGTGTTGGTAATTGAACACGATATGGAGTTTGTGCGGCAAATTGCGCGGCAGGTGACGGTGTTGCATCAGGGTGCGGTTTTGTGTGAGGGGACTATGGATGAGGTGCAAAATGACGATCGGGTAATTGAGGTATATTTGGGCAAACCGGAAGAGTAAGAGGAAGGAAGTTCGGCAACGGATTGTGTAACGGATGTAACGGATGTAACGGATATCAGGAAAAAGGAAGAAGGAAGAAGTTATTTGTTAGTTGCTACCAATTTGCAGACCCCCTTACCAATTAAAAACTATGCTACAAATCTCTAATTTGAATGTTTATTACGGCGAAAGTCACATTTTGCGCGATGTCGATTTAAGCGTCATGGCGGGGCAAATGGTTTGCTTGATCGGCCGCAATGGTGTGGGCAAAACTACTATGCTAAAAACGATTATGGGGTTGCTGCAACCCCGCAGTGGCACTATTGCTTTTGGCGGAGAATCTATTGCTTCTAAGTTGACTCACCAGCGGGCTAGATTAGGAATTGGTTATGTGCCTCAAGGGCGTGAAATTATTCCCCGTTTGACGGTTAAAGAAAATTTATTGTTAGGTTTGGAAGCGAAACCAACCAAAATCAAAAATCCTGAAGTTCCTGATGAAATTTTTGATTTATTTCCGGTTTTGAAAACTATGCTCGATCGCCTGGGAGGTGATTTGAGCGGGGGACAGCAGCAGCAGTTAGCTATTGCTAGAGCTTTGATGGGAGAGCCGAAATTGCTGGTTTTGGATGAGCCTACGGAGGGGATTCAACCATCGATTATTTTAGATATTGAAGCTGCGGTGCGCCGTGTGGTTGCGACTAGGGGAATTTCTGTTTTGTTGGTGGAGCAACATTTGCATTTTGTGCGGCAAGCTGACTGGTATTATGCTATGCAAAAAGGGGGGATTGTGGCTTCTGGAAGCACTAGCGAATTAAGCGATGAGGTGATTCAGAGGTTTTTGGCTGTTTGAATTGAAGGAAGAGGGAAGGAGGAAGAAGACCCTGAGCGAAGTCGAAGGGTCTTCTTCCTTCTTCCTTCTGCTATATTATTGATTTTTTCGACCGTCTGGCATTGTGGTGCCGGCCATACTTGCTCGATCGATACTAGCGCCATCTATATTAGCATTGCGGAGGTTGGCATCGGAAAGATTGGCATCTCTCAAGTCGGAAAATCGCAGGTCTGCACCGTCTAGATTTGTCTTTGTCAAGTTAGCTTTTCTGAGGTTAGCGTTGCTGATTCTCGCTCCTACTAATTCGGCTCCGCTTAAGTCTGTGCGAGCTAGATTGGTGTTGACAAAATCTGATATCTCGAAGCGACTACCGCTGAGGTTGGCATCTGATAAATCTGCTCCTGTCAGGATGGGATTTTTTAAGTTAATGTTAACTAATTTTACGGCTCGGAGGTCGCAGCGGGAGCAGCTTTGAGTTAGCAGCAGCATTTCGACGTTGGCGTTGATTTGGTCGATTTGTTGCTGTGAGAAATTTTCGGCAAATTCTGGGGAGACGTAGCCGAGCTTTGTGGGGTCGGCTGGTTTTGGTTGGGGTGTTTGGATTGGGGGTGTTTGGATTGGTTGGGGTGTTTGGATTGGTTGGGGCGTTTGTGGTTGAGGTGTTGGGATTGGTTGGGGTGTTGGGATTGGTTGGGGTGTTTGGAGGGGTTGGGGTGTTTGGAGGGGTTGGGGTGTTTGGAGGGGTTGGGGTGTTTCTATTTGCCCGATCGCACTTAGTTGTAGCCCCACCTTCGGCAGTTCGAGAGTTGCTGCAAAAATTAGTAGGGCGATCGACATTATTGTGAGTTTTTTCATAAATCTCTAACTTTTTGTTTACAAAAATACCATTTATATGATATAATACCTCGAAAAGTGAACACCCTACATTTCGCTAAATAGATCGAAATTCAGATAAAAAACTTCGGAACCATCAGGTGCGCGAATTAACTTTTCTATTACCGGAGGCAGTTGCTGTTGACGGTACAATGCCGGAATTTCGCAGAAGCTTTCTTCGGTAATTTCCAAAATTTTTGGCATATCAGGAATGGGAATCCCCAACCGATCGCTTTTATTTAAGGTACAAATAATCAGGTATTTGCACTCCGTAATGCTTGGACTGCGGGGAAATATTTTGGATAAATTAATTAGGGTAATCAGTTCTTCTTGGTGCCGCAATAAACTATTACCGCTAGGTAAAGTGGCGTAGGCATTAAAGTTTTTAACAATGCGCTCCACTCGTTCAATAGGAACAGCATAGTAAATATTTCCTAGTTCAAAGGAAACAAATTTTTTAGGGGCAATTCTAACAGTGGCTTGTTTGTTGCTGCGAAATCGGCGATTGTAATTAGCGTGAGTCATGCGATTTTAGATTTTATATTTTAGATTTTAGATTGAAAATTATTTGATTTTAAATTGAAGAATTATTTAATTTTAGATGGGAATTAAATAATTCTTTGATTAAATATTGAAGATTATTTAATTTTAGTAGGTGCGTCTGCTGCGTAGATTACCCCTATAATTCGCGTAGTCAATTACTTTTTGCCTAAGTTTTGTTGGAGATTAGGGATTATTTGATGGGAAATTTGAGATTGTGGATTAAATTATTGATTGGTGGATTAATTTGGGGATAGCTTGTAAAAGTTGGGCTTCGCTGTAAGGTTTGGTGAAGTATTGATTTGCGCCTAATTCCATTGCCATTTGCCGATGTTTTTCCCCGCTACGGGATGTCAGCATGGCTACGGGAATCTTAGCAAACCGCTCGGTCGATCTGATCGATCGCAACAATTCAAATCCATCCATCCGGGGCATTTCAATATCCACGATCGCCAAACTGCAATCAAGACCATTTTGCAACTTTTCGAGGGCATCCACACCGTCTTTAGCCTGTACCACCCGGTAGCGAGCACGAGTCAGCGTCAGAGACAGCAACTGGCGAATTGTATAGGAATCATCCACTACCAAAATCTGCGGTGACTGACTCGCACTCGCCGGTATCTCCTGCACTTTAGCGGAGACAGCGGCGATCGAACTATTTACCCCAGGTTGGCCCACCAAATCGTCCACATCCAGAATATTCACCACGCGCCCGTCCCCCAAAATAGTAGTCCCCAAAACCCCACGAGGCTTGGATAGAGGCGGTGGCAAAGGTTTAACCACAATTTCCTGCTGACCGATCAGCCGTTCCACGGCCACCGCCAGCATTCCTTCGGTAGAAGCTAAAACTAGAACCGGAATTTCGTCTTGGGTCAAAGGGTCAGGAGAGGGGGCATCGGGCCCGACGACACTGTATTCGAGCAAATCTTGCATCCTCACCAAACGAATAAATTCCTCCCGCCACCAAAGCATCGGCTGATTGCCGGCGGTGTGAACTTCCGAGGCTTTAATGTGCAGAATTTCCTCGACTGCATCCAGCGGCACTGCTATTTTATTGTGATCGGTCTTCACCATCAAAGCATCAGTAATCGACAGTAGCAGTGGCAGTTTAATGATAAAACTCGTACCTTTTCCCAGGCGAGAGTCTACCTTCACAGTCCCCCGCACAGTCCGCAAATTTGTTCGCACCACGTCGAGCCCAACTCCCCGCCCCGAAAGGTCGCTGACCCCTTCTGTAGTGCTGAAATCCGGCCAAAATAGAAAATCGTAGAGTTCGGCAATGGAAAATTCTTGAGCTTGTTCCTCCGTAGCCCAACCCTTTGTGACAATTTTACGGCGAATGATTTCCGGGTCAATGCCTTTGCCGTCATCGGCAACAGTAATAATAGTTTGGCCGCCTTGGTGGCGGGCTTCTATTTCAATTTGACCGCTGGCCGGCTTGCCGCTTGCTTTCCGAACTTCGGGCATTTCGATGCCGTGGTCGAAAGCGTTTCTCACTAAGTGTATTAAGGGGTCGCGCAAAGCATCGAGCAAACTTTCGTCAATTTTGGTATCTCTTCCCATTAGCAGCAGGTTGACCTCTTTATCGTATGTGAGACACATCTCCCGGAGCGCTCTGGGCAAGTGATCGACGGCGCGGCTGAAACTCACGACTCGCAACTGCATGACGCGGCTGCGTAGTTGTTCGGTAATGCGGCGCAGTTGGTCGGTACTGCGCTCGAATTTGATGGCTAAGGTGTCTAATTTGGTGGCGGATTGAGAAATTGCTTGGGCAGTTTCGATGACTTCTGCGGCTGTCGAGTGGAACTCTGTATAACGATCCATCTCTAAGATATCGAAGTGAGCATGGGCAGGAGAGGATTTGCCGTTAGCAATCATTGGGAATTCTGTTTCTGCTGCTGCAAGTTTTCCGAATCCAGAGTTGCCGTTTACCCCTCTCCACTCTGCAAAACTCAGTCTGTCGTATTCTTCTCGCAACTGACCGCCGAATTGGTTCAAATCTACGATACTGCGGCGGATGCGCTTGACTTCGCCACGCAGTTCGGATTCTTGAAGTTCTAAATTTGTACGGTTGATGACTAATTCGCCGACTAGATTCACCAATTCAGTTAAGCGTTCTAAGTCTACCCGGATTGTCGGCCTTTGCGGGTTGGGGACTGGGAGAGTCGGGGAGTCGGGGAGAGTCGGGGAGGGAGAGGGAGAGGGGAGGAGAGTCGGGGAGGGGGAGATTTCCGGGGATGTCGGGGAGTCGGGGAGTCGGGGGGAGTCGGGGGGAGTGGGGGAGGGGAAGATTTCGGGGATGTCGATCGCCCTTCCTTCCAGTATTTGTTGGCGTGCGGTTTGCAAGTTTTGGGCGATCGCCCAACCCTCGGATTGCAACCGTTCTAGAGTCAAGTTGGGAGAGTCGATCAAATCTCTCAGGGGCGCGGCCACTTTCCCAAAATCCGGCAATTGCAGCATTCCAGCCAAACCGGAGAGTTGGTAGTAAACCTGGTTGAGGGCGGTGACGCTTTTTGCCAAATCTGCCTCGGAAGCTTGGGAAAGTTCGGTTTCTAAGCGATTGAAGAGTGGCGGCACTTCATGTTCAAAAATCAGTTTCAGGGTTTCCGGGGCGGGCGATTGGCTGGCTGCGGGGACGGGCGACGGTTCTGACTTGCCGTACTTAGCCTGGAACTGATCGAAAATTTGGGCGATCGCCTCCAAGTTTTCCGTTTGATCCGGAGTTGTGACATCGGAGTGTTGAACTGATTCGATCGTAATCTTTTTGAGAGCATCCACCCCCTGGAGCAAAACACTCACAGTAGTCGGTTCCAGAGCCGACAAGTCTGTGCGATCGCGCAAAATGACAAAACAGTCCTCCAGCGTGTGAGCTGCGACCGACACGTTTTGAAAGCCCAACATCGAACCCGCACCTTTAATCGAGTGAGCCGCCCGAAACATTTCTTTAACTGCCGCTTGTCGCTCTTTCAAACCCGCCGATTCCATCGCCAGCAGATTCGTCTCCATTGACTGAAGAAACTCTTCGCATTCTGCGGTAAAAGCATCTATTAATTCGTTTAAATCGTGATCATTCATATGAGCCTGTTGTCTGTTGACTGTTGTCTGTTGACAGTTAACTGTTGTCTGTTGACTGTTGTCTGTTGACAGTTAACTGTTGTCTGTTGGCAGTTTTTTTATATATATGTCCCGTTCTTTAACTGTAATTGTTGTCGGGGCGGGTTCACGATTATTTATAACTTCGCATTCAGGAAATTTGTCAACCCGCCCCAGCAACAACGATAGTTATTAGTTATTCCTATAACAGTCAACCGTCAACCGTCAACCGTCAACTGACTAACTGCGGAAATTCGCCACCGACTTTTGCAATTGGCCCAGAGAACCAGACAACTCGTCCAAAGATGCTTTGACATCCGCACCTTTTTGTGCGGTCGTATTCGCAATCTCGTTGACTTGCTGCATACTGTTAGCAATTCCCTCAGCCGAAACAGTTTGCTTGGCAGATGCGATAGTAATATTCTGCACTAAAGCATTCATTTCTCGACTAACTTCGATAATGGCATTGAGGTGAGTTTTAGCTTCGCTTGCCAGCTTAGTGCCTTCCACTACCTCCAGCGTCCCGGATTCCATTGCCTTCATCACGCGGCTGATTTCTTCTTGAATTGTACCGACAATTTCCGAGATTTCCTCCGTAGCGCCGGCGGATCTTTCTGCTAATTTCCGCACTTCTTCGGCAACAACTGCAAAGCCTAAACCTTGTTCGCCGGCTCGCGCCGCCTCAATAGTAGCATTCAGAGCTAATAAATTAGTTTGCGAAGCAAGTTGAGAAATCGAAGTCACAATTTTGCCAATTTGCTGCGAAGATTCGCCCAAACGCTTCATCATTTTTGAGGTAGAGGCGATCGTCAACCGGAGCCCGTTAATGCCTTCGACAGCTCTATCGACAGCCATACCGCCGACTTCAGCGGTGTGAGAAGACTGCTGGGCGACTGTTTCGGCGCGCACCGAAACATCTCGCACGTCGCGAATCGAATTCACAATCCGCTCGATTTCCCGCATGATGGCAGATATTTTTGCTGCTTGAATTTCCGCCTGTTGGGTGAGTTGACTGGTATTGTTAATTGACTCGCCCGTGGCAGATGTTACCTGTTCAGCTAAAGTTTGAATTCCCGTTACCACTTTCCGCAGAGAACCGATTAAGAAGTTGAAAGAGTCGGCGACAGCACCTAAAACGTCGTTTGTCACTTCCGCCCTAACTGTCAAGTCGCCTTGAGCCGCGCCTTTAATTTCTCCCAACAATTTAAGGACTTGCTGCGTCAAAGAATCAGCTTCAGCTTTGCGTTCTGCTGCCAATTTTCCTAGTCGTTCTTCTGCTTCTTTGCGCTCGGTGATGTCAAAGCGAATGGCGATATATTTGACTATTGTGCCACTGGTATCAAAAATGGGAGATATCGTCGAATCTACCCAGTAAAACGAGCCATCTTTGCGTCGGTTTTTAACTTCCCCTTTCCACACCAAACCGCGAGAAATTGTCACCCACATTTCTTCAAAAAATGATTGGGGATGGTAGCCTGAATTGACGAGGCGGTGGTTGCGGTGCAGGAGTTCTCCTATGCTGTAACCGGAGATTTCAATGAATCGGTCGTTGACGTAGGTAATCATGCCTTGGAGATCAGTTTCGCTGACTATCGCAGATTCGTCTAGGGCATTTTGCCGCGTTTTGAGTTCTTGCAGCAAGCGTTCCTGTGCCTCGGCCAACTGCTGCATTTGCTGCTGGGATGCTCTTTGTTCGGTGACGTTGCGGCAAACTACTACGCCTCCTTTAAGCGCCCCCGTTTCGTCTTTGAGTGGCCGGCCGTTAATTTTCACCCACAGGCCCTCTGGCTTGCCTGCGTGGCGGGTGAAAAGGTCTACTTCGTCAACGGCTTCTCCTCGAACCGTGCGCGCTAAAGGTATTTCGGCTGGGGGATAGGGAGTTACCGTATCGGGCAAGAATAAACCGTATTTTGCCGACCATTCGTTGGGAATAGCATCTGTAGCACCCTTGCCAAACATATTTTCGGCGGCGGGGTTGAACAAAAGAAAATTGCCTTTTTCGTCGGCAGCAATTATGCCGTCGCCAATGCTGTTTATTAGCAGTTCCAAGAGATTGCTTTGCTGCCGAAATTGGTCTTCGGAACTGGCTAATTGGGCTGTTGTTTTTTCCAGTTGCACCATCGCGTGTTTGCTCTCGGTAATGTCGCGAGCCACTGCATATATGAACTTTTGTTCGGCTTCAGGTCGCGCTTTCCACGACAGCCACTTGTAGGAACCGTCTTTGCAGCGGTAGCGATTTTCAAAAGCGATTGTTTCGACGCCGCTGGATAATTTGCCGGTTTCGGCTACGGTTTGTTCGTGATCGTCTGGATGGACGAAATTGATAAAAGGTTGGTCTTCCAGTTCTTCTAGGTTGTAGCCGAGGATTTTTACCCAAGCGGGATTGACGCGCTTGAATTTGCCTTGAAAATCTGCAATACAAAGCAAGTCTAGGGAAAGGGTAAAAAATCGATCGCGCTCTAGTTCTGCTTTTTTGCGATCGGTAATTTCGATCGCCACAGCCCCGATACCGATGGGTTTGCCGTCAGATCCGGGCAAAGGAAAGTATGACGCCAGCCAATCTCGCAGGACGCCCGGTTCGTTGAAGATTGATCCCGACACCTCAAGGTTTAACAACGGTTGGTTGGTGGCGAGAACCTGCTGCAACATCGGCTCTTGGGTATCGCTCATTTCGGGTATAACTTCCCTCACCGTCTTACCGAGGTGTTCGGCAACTGAGACGCCGGTGGTTGCCGTTAATTTCTCGTTGACTTGCACGAAGCGCAACTGCTCGTCAAAAATACACATTGAGGCCGGGGCGGCTGTGAAAAATGCGTCAAAGCGGGTTTGACGCACAACTAATTCTCGTTCTAGGGCTTTGCGATCGCTGATGTCGCGGCCTTCTGGAATTAGCATCAAGACTTTGCCACTGTCGTCGGTGATGGGTTTGATGGAGAAGTCAACGGTAGCCACTGCACCGTTGGCAACTAGCACATCCACTTCGTAACGGACTACCTCGCCCGCCGCGGCGAGGGCGATCGCTTCTTGTATCTGTTGCTTGGTTTCCGGGGAAATCTGCCACCACAGGGTTTCGGAAAACGGAGTGCCTATTATTTCTTCGCTCCGCAGGCCTGCCGCGGCCAGGGCTGTTTGGTTGGCTTCCAAAACGGTGCCGTCCGGTTTGAGCAGACCTATGAATTGGAACGATTGGTCGAAAATGGCTCGGAACAGTCTTTCGCGATCGCGCAGCATCTCTTCTGCGCGTTTGCGATCGCTGATGTCGCGAGTAACTGTTGCGAACCCCATAGGCTCGTCGGTTTCTGGGTGTTTGACTGTAAATAGGGTGAAGTCAACCGGAAAGTCTTCGCCGGTTTGAAAGTTCCTCAAGCGGAATTCACCCTGCCAAAAACCGTCTCGCACAGTAGCCGGCACGATTTCTTCTTTGAAAATCTTAGCATCTTCTACTGAGAAGAAGTCATACATACTTTTGCTTTTGACTTCTTCAATATTTTGCAATCCTACTTGCTTAAGTCCCGCGGCATTCAGGTATGTTGCCTCTCCCTCCATGGTTGCCGTGCCGATAAAATCCGAGCTGCTTTCTACGATGGCAATCAATCTTTGCTTTTCGATTTCGGCTTGCTTGCGATCCGTGATGTCGTTGTTAGTTTCTAAAATTGCTTTGGGTTTTCCCTGTTCGTCTCGCTGTAAATTCCAGCGACTGAAGACGGTGATTTTGGTATCATAATTGGTGGTGTGAATTATTTCTCCTTCCCAATAATCCTGCTCTTCTAACTGTGCCGAAATAGCTGCTAAACGCTGGGGAAAAATGCTGTGCAATAGAGTATGGGTGAGTTTCCCCAAGGCTTCTTTTTTTGTCCAGCCGTACATCCGTTCGGCTCCCTGACTCCAATAATTAATCGTGCCGTCCATATCCCGAACAATCAAGGCGTCGCTGGCAAGGTCAAGCATTTGCAAGTTCTGCTGCAAGGCTTCTTCTGCGCGCTTGCGTTCTGTAATGTTGCGGGAGATCGTTGACAGAAATTCAATTTCTCCGTTCTCGGATTTGTGAGCAATAATTACTTGAGAAACTGGTATTTCTTCGCCGTCTAAACTCTGCCAAACAGTCTCGCCACTCCAGGCCCCGTCCCGGCAAGCTGCGGGGATGCCGACGTTCACCATAGTGTCGATACTTTTGGGGGATGTCAGGTCAGAAATGCTGATTCCGGTTAAATCTCCGTCTTGGCCAACTCCCAACATTTCTCTGGCTGCGCGGTTGAGATAAATGGGGCGCTGTTGGGTGTCGGCTATGCCTACCCAGTCTGTTGTGGTTTCTAAAATTGCTTTGAACCGCAATAGTTCTTGTTCAGATTTCCGGCGAGCTGTGATGTCGCGCGCCAAGCCGAGCATTCCTAAAATGTTGCCTTCTGCATCTTTGAGGGGCAATTTCTGGGTGTCGAAGCTGTGTACTTTGCCGTCGGCTAAGGCCGCTAAGTCGTTGGAAACGGGGGCGACCTGGTTGCTGGCCCGGAAGTTTTGGATTTGGTTCTCGGAATCGGTTTGGGCGTGGAAGTTGGGGAAGATTCGATCGACCGATATGCCGATTTCTGCGTCGTCTTTGCCGATAATTTCTGCTTTAGTTTTGCCGAAGGCGGCGGCGAAACCTGCATTGACTAGGGTGTAGCGCAAGTTTCGATCTTTGACGAAAATGCAGTCTGGCGTAGCGTCAATGACTGTCCGCAGCAAGTTTTGGGAGCTTTCTGCTTCTGCGAGTGTGTGTCGCAGTTGTTCTTCCATTTGCACGCGGTTGGTGATATCTCTAATCGCGCAAACGAGAAATTGTCTGCCGTCGGCATCTATAAAGGTAGATTTTTTGGCGGAGACAAAGCGGGTGTTTCCTGCTCGGTCTGTAATGGTTTTTTGAAGTTCGGTGCTGGTATTTGTCAAGAAAACTGATTCGTCTTTTTCTCGATATGTCTCTGCTTCCTGTTTGGGCAAGAACTGGTCGTAGGATTTGCCAATTAGTTCTTCTCTGCTGTGACCTAGGTATTGACAAAAGGCATCGTTTAATATTAACCAGCGGTGCTGTTTGTCTTTGACATAAATCGGGTCTGGGATGCTGTTGAGGATGTTATTTAAGAATTGTTCTGAGGCTTTTAATTGCTCTTGGACTGCGGTGCGATCAAGAATTTCCTGTTCCAATTGTGTGTTAGTTTGCAGGAGCTGCTCGGTTCTTTCATTCACTCGCTGCTCTAGTTCTGCGGTTAGCTGCTGCAAGGCGGCTTCTGCCTGTTTACGCTTGGTAATCTCCCGACCTTCTGCGAGGATTTGAAATACTTCTCCTGTTGCATTTAACAGCGGCTTAAATGACAAGTCAATTACTGTTACCTGATTGTTAGCTCCGGTGATTTCGTATTCTTCCCGGACAAAATTACCGACCGAAACTTGTTGAATGTTTGTTTTTAGGCGCTGCTGGTTGGCGGTCGATGATGCCCAACAAGGTGTCAGCCAAAATTTCATCCCCAGCACTTCTGATGCTTGCAAATCGTGCAATTTTAGCGCTGTCTGATTGGCTTCGATCAGAGTACCGTCTGGCTCCAATAATGCGATCGCTTGAAAAGCTTGGTCGAAGATTGCGTGAAATCGTTGGGTAGTTTCGCTCAGCGCTTGTTCTGTTTCTTTTTTAGCGTTAAGGATGCGGGTGGAACCTACTAAGAAGCCGTAGCGGTTGGACAAACTCAAAAAAGCGATCGCCGCAATTACAGTGATCCAATCGAACACAGTTTGCACCACCGGAGAGTGCGGCAGTCCTAGGTATTCGGCAGCGTGGCCACTGTGGCCGAAAGCGCAGGTCCAAAATATGGCTGCTGTGACTGTGGCGAAGATGTCGAACCCGAATTGACGGTTTCGCCACAAACCTAAGCTGATTAGCCAGGCGATCGCAAAGTAACATCCAGAAATGATGACATTAGCAGCCCCAGCTACCAGCGATGGGGACAAGTCAGGCAATGTCAGGGTGAAAGTTGTTGCGATCCAAGTATAGAGAAGTTTGATCATAAAATTAAGGATGGGCAAATCGGATGCGGGCGATCGTTAGTTAAATTTATAGATGCAAAGCCGTTGCAGACTTATGTGTATGGTGGATTTTTACCAGCGTTCGGAATGGGCGATCGCTTCTACATCGACAATCATTAGCAAGCGTCCTTCGGAATTGTACAGACCTTTTAAGAATGGAGCTAGGTCGGGACTGACATCTAGTGCTGAGACAATGCGATCGGGATAGAGAGGTAAAACTCCTTCGACGCGGGAGACAGCTAATCCCACGCGGATTCTCGACAACAATCTCACGTCTCGTGGATCGGGCGCTTCTACAACTAAGATGCGGCTGTTTGGGTGGTAGATGTCAACCGACTCAATAGCGACGAACAGTCCGAAGTCTGCTACTGCTAAGATTTCGCCCCGCAAGTTGGTTAATCCCAGCAAAAATGGCAGGGTGTTGGGAACCAGGGAAATCGGTTGTTCCTTGAGGGAAAGGACTTCCCGCACTGCCTCTAATTCTATGCCGAACAGACTGCCTCCTTGACCGAACAGGAGAAATTGCTTTGTTATACTTGTCTGATTCCCCCCAGCGGGGGGAGCCGTTATTTTCATGGCTTATTTTTAGTTTATAGTGTAGCTTACAAATTAAAATTTTGCTGTTACCCTAAAGTCGATCGCCGATCGAGTTTTTCCAAATCAGTTTGGGTGCATCAAATGTTGCGGTTAAATAAATCACGGGTAGGGCAAATAAACAGGTCGCTATCATTAAACATAAAACTTTTATGGGGTTCAAAAACCCTGTTTATTAAAAAAACGGGGTTTATCGGCATAATGTTTTTTGGGAAGCTGCCGATGACTTTATATTTTGTTTACGCCGAAAGCAGACGCTGCACGATGTGGACGAGTTGCTGAGGTTCAAAGGGTTTGCTAACGTAAGCGTCAGCCCCTAAATCAGTTCCCCAAGCTTTATCGATCTCGGTATTTTTATGAGTACAAAATACTACGGGCAATTTGGCAGTTGCGCGATCGCCCCGCAATTCTCTAATCACTTCAAACCCGTTCATGCGCGGCATCACTACATCTAAAACGACCAAAGCCGGAGGGGTTTTGCGGATCATGGCGATCGCTTCTTCGCCGTCACCTGCCCGGATCACATCCAGTCCGGCATCTTGAAGAATGCGACAGATGATTTCTAGTTCGCTCTTAACGTCGTCCACTACTAAAATTTTTGACATGATTCCACACTTCCTGGCTGTTATTGACAGCGGACTACGTTTATTCAGAAGCTGGCGCGATCGGCGGCGATGAGATTAGACCGCTTTGCGGACAAATTAATGTACTTCCAGATACAATATAGCCGATCGTATGGCTGAAGGTTAGCTGTCAGCGATAAAAAGCGATAAAAATTTACTTTGCTAACGGAATCGCTCTGAATAAATTAATCGGCAATTAGTAATTGATTATTGGTGATTCGCTGTGTTGAAACCAACAGATATTAGTAGAAGGAGCGATTGAGGTACCAAAGCGGGATTTTCTACGTATTTTTTTGAGTTTTGTTCCCAATTATCTAGTTCAGTGCCTTGCCTAAATGGTGCTGGTTAAGTTATTTAATTGGCGCAAATAACAGCAAGTTAAAAGTAGCTAGGGCGCGCTTACTACTGGGAAGGAGAAAATTTTTCACTTAATAAACAGCACTAAATTGCTGAGTTAGGGCTGTTATTTAATTAATAATAGAAGCCCAATTTGAGGATGGTAACAATGACATTTAAAGAACTTTATTGTCTGTAATTTATAATTTTCGGGCAAAATAAATTGACCGCGGGGCAGTCCCATTTTACCCAGTCGAGGAGTGTTCGGTTCACCACAACTACTACCAGGAGGCGATCGTCATCCTTGAGCTTGATTGTGGGCCCAGCCAAAAAGACTGCTGCAAAATGCGGTCAATCGATTTTAGATTTTAGATTTTAGATTTTAGAATTGAAGAAGCGCTCCCACTGATGAATCCGGGGACCCCGGACGACATTGCTTGATTGTCAAATTAGTCGGTGAGAGAGAGACGGCGATCGGCTATAATAAAGGGCTAGAGGAAAAGAACACCGAAAACCCGAAAATATGGTTGCCATCCAAAGAAATCTCAACATTGCCGCCCTAGAAGCAGAATACAGTCAAAAAACACCGCGAGACATTCTCAAATTTGCCCTAGAAAATTTTGACAATATCTCCATTTCTTTCAGCGGGGCTGAAGATGTAGTTCTGATCGATATTGCCTCAAAAATCACCAAAAATTTCCGCGTTTTCACCCTAGACACCGGACGATTGCACTCAGAAACCTATCAGTTTTTGGAGCAAGTCAGAAAACATTACGGCATTAAATTAGAAGTAATGTTTCCCGATGCAGCAGAAGTACAAGCCCTAGTAGATGAAAAGGGATTGTTTAGTTTTTATCAAGACGGCCACAAAGAATGCTGTGGCGTGCGGAAAGTCAAGCCGCTGCGCCGCAAACTGAATACTCTCGATGCTTGGATTACTGGTCAGCGGAAAGACCAAAGTCCCAGTACCCGCAACGGTATCCCGGTCATTGAAGTTGACAGTGCATTCTCAACTCCCGACCATGAATTAATTAAATTTAACCCCTTAGCAAACTGGTCTTCAGCAGAGGTTTGGGAATACATTCGCGCTTTGGATGTACCTTACAACAAGTTGCACGAACGCGGTTTTGTAAGCATTGGTTGCGAACCTTGTACGAAGCCGGTATTGCCGAACCAACACGAACGCGAAGGTCGCTGGTGGTGGGAAGAAGCGACCGTAAAAGAGTGCGGTTTGCACGCTGGTAACGCACAAAAATAGTAAATCGCTTAAGGAGTAAGGTGCGCCTAGCGCACCAAACAAATAGTAGGGTGCGCTAGGCGCACCTTACCCAACCCAAGAATAAATGCACTTCACATAAATCGTAGCCGAAGAATTCGCAATTAAAATAAACACAAATTAAGTTGAGTTTGCCCTTGAACTTTGAGAAAATGATCGACATTCAGAATAAATTCTAGTCGAAGAATTCGCAATTAAAATAAACACCAATTACGCTGAGCTTGCCCTTGAACTTTGATAGAATGATCAACATTCAGAAAAGTTTTTAAAGCAGGTACTATTATGCTCGTCTCCACTCGCGAATTGCTGAACACGGCCCGGAGGAAGGGTTATGCGATCGGCGCTTTTAACGTCTACAACCTAGAAGGAGTAAAAGCCGTCATCAATGCGGCCGAAGCGCTGGACAGTCCTGCTATACTGCAACTTCACCCCAGCGCCCTCCTATACGGAAAATCGCCTTTAGTCGCGCTGTGCATCAAAGCAGCCCGCACATCTTTAGTGCCGATCGCAGTACACTTAGATCACGGCACCTCAGAAAAAGACATTCACATCGGTCTAGCCGCCGGCATCAAATCAATTATGGCAGACGGTTCTCCTTTGCCCTACGAACAAAACTTAATATTTACCCGGGAAATGACTAAATTATCCCACGCTAACGGTGCGGCAGTTGAAGCAGAAATCGGCAGAATTAGTGGCAGGGAAGAAGGTTTGACAATCGATGAGAAAGCCGCAAGGATGACCGATCCAGTAGCAGCAGTAGAGTTTATCAAAGAAACTAAGGTGGATTTTTTAGCCGTAACAATTGGTAACGTTCACGGCAAATATTTAAGCCAACCAAAACTCGATTTTCCGCGTCTGGCAAAAATCCGGGCTGCTGTTTCAGTGCCGTTAGTGATGCACGGGGCTAGCGGTTTGCCGGAATCAATGATTCATCAATGTATTAAACTCGGAGTATCGAAATTTAATGTGAATACGGAAGTTCGCGAAGCTTATATGGACGTGTTAAAAAGTAACATTTCTGAGCCACATCCGGATTTGTTGGAAATAATGGAAAAAGCTATTGATGCCATGCAAGCGGTCATTTCTGACAAACTGCAACTTTTAGGTTCTGTCGGTAAAGCTTATTTGCATCAATCTCCCTACGCAGATGACTTGACTCCAAAGAGTACCAGTAACGAACAAACAAGCCGCAACCAATCAAGTTTTGATCAAATTTTAAAACCTGTGTATAGTGAGGCTTTCTGTCTTCTTGTGAAGTAAAAAAAACTCAAGTCCTGACTGCGAACCAGTTTTTAGTCAGGACGTTAGTCGTCTTTAACCGTTTAAAAATCGATCGCGAGCGATGCCAGATTCCCGCAGCAGCCGAATTAAATACAGCAATTGAGCTTCCGCTGACTCAGCCCACTGCCGTTCCTATTCCGCTTCAGTCAGAATCCAACTGCCATCAACATCATACCAGCGCAACCACAGTCGATCGATTCCCTGAAACTCTCCTTGCCACAAACCCAAGCCCAAACTTAGCTCAGCAATCCACACTCGCGACTCGGGCAATTCTAATTCTTGATAGTGTCCGCCCTTCAATTCAAACACTCGCAATTTGTTAGTATAGCGACTGAAAACGGCATAAACAGGAACCCGCAAAATTTGCTCGTAAACCTGCCATTTTCTCGGCGGTTCCTCCTTCGTCTCGGCCTCCAAAACTTGCCCGTTAGCCGCAGTGTTTCCCGACTGAGGTGGCAACTTTTCCTCCTCGGTATTTTCGCCTAAATCTTCTTTTTCTGTTTCCGGCGAAAGCAGTTCTACAATTACAAAAGGATTCACGCCTTCCTGCCAAGTAACATAACTCATCCGCAGTTCGGAGCGATCGTAAAGTCGGGGAACTCCCACAACTCCAAACCAATCCGGCCGCTTGTGCCACAGAGTGTGATGCACGTCATAATAAAGGTTCATGTCGGTGCCGCTAAATATCTCAGAAGCTGGATAATTCCGAGGCCGAAACGTCAGGCTCAACAACTGCGGCTGCAAATCGTGAAATTCGTCAGGCAAACCAGGTTCCTCCGGGTCTTCGCTCGGTAAATCGTACATCGTCGGCAGCGTTTCTCTGGGCGATCGCGGCGGATCGGTTTGCGGCACAGGATATTTAAAAGGAAACATATAATATTGAGAAATGACTGCATTTATGCTAACATCACGGGAACATCCCAAAGAGGCTTTCACGGGAGTGCAAGCCGGAGAGCTATAAGGGAGATATATCGGCTTTGCTGTGCGGGACTGTCGCACTCCTAGAAAACGATTTTAACAAAATCGGAATGATCCCTGTTCTTCCTCTCGTCTGTGAAGTTAATCTAAAATCTAAAATCTAAAATCTAAAATTGACTGCTCCGAAATTCTGCACTATGATCGACATTCCTCAACTGATTGCTCAAGAACTTTCCATTAATCTGTCTCAAGTCAATAATGCTCTGGAACTTTTCGCAGAGGGAGCAACTATTCCGTTTATTGCCCGCTACCGCAAAGAACGCACGGATTTGCTGAATGAAATTCAGTTGCGGGACATCTCCGATCGCTTCACCTATCTGACGGAAATTGAAGAACGCAAAAAATCGATTTTAGATACGATTAGATCTCAGGGTAAACTCACTGAAGAACTGCAAGCTAAAATCGAATCGTGTTTGCAAAAAAACGAACTCGAAGACCTTTATCTGCCTTACAAACCCAAGCGGCGGACGCGAGCGACAATTGCTAGGGAAAAAGGTTTGGAACCGCTGGCAAATTTTATCAAAACTCTCAACTTACCGACGGCTAAACCAGCCGATTTTGAGGCGGAAGCAGGTAAATACATTTCGGAAGAAAAGGGAGTGAAAACAGCAGAAGAAGCTCTAAAAGGTGCTGCGGATATTTTGGCGGAAGCGGTTTCGGAAAAAGCAGAATTGCGGGCTTATTTGCGAGAGTTTTTAATGAAAACCGGAGTCTTTGTCTCGAAAATTAAAGATGATTTCCCGGAAGGAAGCACTAAATTTGAAATGTACCGCAATTACCAAGTTGCAGCGAGAAGCGTTCAATCGCATAATATGTTAGCGCTGTTTCGCGGGGAAACGGAAGGGGTTTTAGATTTGGAACTGGCTTTTGATGAATCCGCAGTGATGGCTTATTTGGAAGCTCAGGAAATTAGAACTAGGATACCGGAAGTTAAAGAGTTTTATCGATCGACCTTGAAGGATGCCTTCAACCGACTGATGAAGACTTCGTTAATTACAGAAGTGCGATCGCACAACAAAGCCGTCGCTGATATCGAGTCCATCGCCACTTTTGAAACCAACCTCCGCGAGTTGCTGCTGTCGGCGCCGGCGGGAATGAAACCGACACTGGCGATCGATCCGGGATTTCGCACGGGGTGCAAAGTTTCCGCCCTCGATGAAACCGGGCAATTTTTAGAATATCAAGCAATTTTTCCCCACCAAGCGGCCGCTCAGCGACAGCAAGCTGGTAAAATTGTCAAGCATTTAATTGAAAAATATAAAATTGAATTAATCGCGATCGGCAACGGTACAGCTTCCCGGGAAACAGACGAATTTGTTTCGGAAGTTTTGGCCCAAATGGAAAGAAAACCCATTAAAGTCATGGTGAATGAATCCGGTGCATCGATTTATTCAGCAAGCGAAGTGGCGATCGCCGAATTTCCCGATCTCGACATCACCGTTCGCGGCGCAGTCAGCATTGGACGGCGCTTGCAAGACCCCCTCGCCGAGCTCGTGAAAATCGACCCGAAATCAATAGGAGTCGGTCAATACCAGCACGATGTTGACCAAAAACTGCTCAAAAAGAAACTCGACGAAACAGTCGAAAGCTGCGTTAATTATGTCGGAGTTGACTTAAACACAGCCTCCAAAGAACTGCTGACATTTGTATCAGGAATGACGGCAACAGTTGCCAAAAATATCGTCAATTACCGTAACGAAAACGGTGCATTTAAAAATCGCCGCCAACTCCTGAAAGTTCCCAAACTCGGCCCAAAAGCTTTTGAACAAGCAGCGGGGTTTCTCCGCATTCGCGGCGGCGAAAACCCCCTGGACAATACAGCAGTTCATCCAGAAAGTTATCCTGTCGTGCAGGCGATCGCCAAGGATTTAGACTTGCCGCTGACAGGAATAACACAAATATCGGAAAAAATCAAGACTGTAAACATCAAGAAATATGTCACAGAAAAAGTGGGTGAACCAACACTGCGAGACATTATTTCCGAACTAGAAAAACCGGGAAGAGACCCGCGCGCCGAGTTTAAATATGCGACTTTCCAAGCAGGAATCAAAGAAATCTCCGACTTGCAAGTTGGGATGGAATTAGAAGGCATAATCACGAATGTAGCTAACTTTGGAGCCTTTGTTGATGTGGGAGTGCACCAAGATGGTTTGGTTCACGTTTCTCAATTAGCTGATCGCTTCGTAGATGACCCCAAACAGATTGTCAAAGTCGGACAAGTTGTGAAAGTGCGGGTTTTGGAGGTGAATGAGAAGTTAAAGCGGGTTAGTTTGACGATGAAGTTGCAAGAAAAACCGCAACCGCAAAATGGCAATAGTGCGAGGCTTCCGGCCCCGCGGCGACGTTGAAACTTTGGGGGAAAGGTGAAATACTCACCGGCCTTCAGGCGCGGTGAGTGTTTCAAAAGTCTGGAACTCTCATAAATGCGTGAAATGAAATTCGTCTGAAAGGGCTAACCCAAGCGTATTGCTCTATAGATGGTCTACAACAGAACAGTGAGCGCAATGATTTGAGCAGTATTAATGTATGCAACATTGGTTTGGGCAACAGTCGCTAACCCCGTAATCGAGAGGGGACTTCCTGCCAGAATAGTGGGACTGCAATCAAACCAGTTATCAACTGAATGCCACCAAAGATAGCGAGAGAAGGCTCAAACCCAAAGCGCAGTAGCTCTCCAAATATGAGACTGCCTACACCAAATCCAGTAAAGAGAGTAAATACCTTCAGTCCCATCGTTTGCCCCAAATTGTTGTCATCTCCGAGATCGGTCACAATTCCGACAAATAACGGTTGAGTCAGGTCATACCCTAAAGACAAAATAAGAACTGCGATCGTCGTTCCCATTGGCGGAATCTCAAAAATCATTGCAATCCCAGCCACAGCAGCCATGACCAACCCTGCTGGAACGAGCCAACGCCGTCCCCACCGATCGACAGCTTGACCAATGAAAGAACTCAGCAATAAACCGGGAATGCCGTACCCAAGAATGTTTAACCCAATGCTCAAGGCATCCATGTTGTACCGTTGCGATAAATACAACCCTAGCCATGTATAGACCCCTGAGTGGTAGATACCATTCCACAGAACATAAGCATATGTACGCTTTCCCCGAAAGGTTGCTAAGATCTGGCTGTATCCCCTAAAGATTTGGCGAATAGGCGGTAATTTGGTGACTTTTGGTGTATCAAATAAAGAGCCGTAAGGATAAAGCCGCCAAAGCACAACAGCAGCAAGCACAGCAGTACCGAGAAAGAGCGATCGCCAACCTACAAATGGCTCAAGAATCGCTCCCCCCGCAGAGCCTGCTGCCATTCCCCCTTCCATTGCTGCAAACACCAATCCTAGCTTGGCACCTCGCTGATCAAACGGGAATAAATCGCCAATTAAGGCGAAGGTAAGGGGAATCACACCACTTGCTCCAATCCCGGTTAATAGTCGCCAGGTTGCCATCTGGGAAGCATTTTGAGCAGTGGCAGTTAAAGCGGTGAAAATGACAAAAAGAGCAAGCGAGATGCGAATAATAGACCATCGACCAAAGCGATCGGACAGGAGACCGAAGAATAATGCCATCAGTGCATAGGACAGCATATAGGCTGGAACGATAAAGCCGATTTCCTGAACCGGAACATTAAAAACTTCAGCCAAACGTGGAATCAGGGGAGCAATCATGTACCCCTGTAGAAAAATTAGCCCCGCAGCGATCGAAAGCCAGGAAAACAGGTCTTTATGCTGCTTTAGGCGAATCGCGGAATCGGCTGGTTCGGTATGGGGGTGATTTAAAGATTCTTTGAGTTTCGGCATGGATTTAAGAGATTTCAACTCATATCACATTTCACAGACGACTAAAATCTGAGAGAACTTAGCTGGAGTCCCAACGCCAACAACCAAAGCCCCTAGCCTGCTAAAAGCTTGGAGTACCTTCTCAACTCTGGAGGTTACAAATTTTGTAGGTAAGGTGTGGAATCTAGCCCTTAATGTCAGGATAACTTGATAAATGTCATGGTTTATACAAAAAATGTATATTTAGATACAGAATTTCTTATAAGACTTATTAGTTCAGGCTATCAACAAAGCTAGGATTTACGCATTGACAGAAATCTTTTAATCCCACAAAGTTGTTTGTTTGATGGTTCTGCGATCGCATTCAATTTCCCCATGAATCGAATGTGTGGCGAGAAAACCTACACATTAAACAATACGGTTCAGATAAGAATAATCTGATTTTCTTTCACAAGTCGGGAACTCTCATAAATGCGTGAAATGAAATTCGTCTGAAAGCGCTAACCCAAGCGTATTGGGCTATAATTGTGTAATCCTCACCAACCTTAAAATTATATGGTTGCAAGTAAAAGCGACACCTACGTCTCTCCTGAAGATTATTTAGCAGCCGAGAAAGTCAGCCCCATCAAACACGAGTACAGGCAAGGTGAAATCTATGCAATGGCAGGGGCAAGCAAAGCTCATGTTATCATTTCGGGAAATGTGTTTGCACTGTTGAGAAATCATCTTCGAGGAAGTGGCTGCATAACTTACATGGCAGATATGAAAGTTCGGATTGAGGCATCAAATTTCTATTACTATCCCGATGTAGCGGTGAGTTGTGATGAACGAGACAAAAATGCTGATGAAGATTTCATTCGCTACCCGCGCTTAATTGTGGAAGTTTTATCGCCGACAACAGCGGCTTTTGACAGAGGCGATAAATTTGCTGATTACCGCACTTCTGAAAGTTTGCAAGAGTATGTATTAATCAATCAAGAAAGAGTTAGTGTAGAGTGTTTTCGCCGGAATGCAGAGGGTTTTTGGGTGCTTTATCCTTACAGTCAAGGAGAAGAAGTTCAGTTTGCTAGCGTTAATTTTAGCTGTGCGATCGAGACATTGTATGAAGATGCGATCGAGATTGGTTGATTTTAATTACTCCAGAATCAATGGAATAATCCGGAATTAGATATTGAGATGATTGAACCGCGAAGACGCGTTAGCGAAGCGGCGCGTAAGCGCTAGGACGCGAAGGAAGAGAAAAGAAGAAGAAGCTGGTAATTGCTATTTTTTCTTGCTAGCTTTCCAAGTGCCACCGTAGAAGTAAAAAGGATTGTTTTTACTTACCGATTCCCAACATTTAAGACATAAAAAAAACCACTGCCCCGATTCGTCATACCGGGCGCGGTAGAGAGTCGGGGCAGATTGGGAACAGCGATCGCAATATTTGATTCTGATTGCCCTGGCCATTGTTACTCAGTTTCAAACAATAACGGACTCTTGAGGGCGGGCGAATATCATGCGGCCAGCGCTAGTTTGCAGGGCGCTGGTGACTACGACTCGGGCTTCGCCGCCGACATAGCTGCTTCCTGCTTCTACGACAACCATTGTGCCGTCATCTAAGTAACCGATTCCCTGAGAGGGTTCTTTGCCTTCTTTGCGGATTTTTAGTTCGATCGTATCTCCGGGCAAATAAGTGGGGCGCACCGCATGAGTCAAATCGTTGATATTCAAAACCGGCAGTTTTTGGACGGTAGCTACTTTCGATAAGTTGTAATCGTTGGTGAGCAAAATGCCGTCGATATCCAAAGCAAATCGGACTAATTTTGCATCGACTGTGGCAATATCTTCGTAGTCAGCCGAGTGAATTTGAATCCGTTCTGGATATGTTTCTTTGATGCGGTTGAGTACATCTAAGCCGCGGCGCCCGCGCACTCGCTTTTGATCGTTGCCGGAATCAGCTACCAGTTGCAGTTCTTGGAGAACGAATTGCGGCACGATAATTTGACCTTCGAGGAAACCTGTTTCTAGCAGGTTTTCAATCCGGCCGTCAATAATGCAGCTAGTATCGACAACTTTGGCACTTGCTGGTTTGAAAGTACCTTCGGCTACCAACACCGTGTCTAAGCTTTTGGGGTTGATAAGTCGCAAGAAAGCGCGGCCGTGGGTGTCGGTCAAACTGACGCCTGTGAAGCCAAACATTACGCTTCCCAAGACTGCGACTAGAGGTTTGATGAAGCCGAACTCGCGGGGAATGGGCAGCAGGAAAAGCGGAGCCAACATTAAGTTCGCTACTAGCAGTCCGATGATTAAGCCGATCGCCCGCGTCAGCAGCATCTCCACTGGCATATCGCGGACTTGTTTTTCCACCCGGCGGTAGGTTGTTTGAGCTACTAATCCCATCACGAAGCCGATTAATGCTCCAAAGGAACCTAGTACAGAACTTAAACCTTGTATATTTGTAACTTGCAGCAGCAGGTTGCTTGGCAGGAGTTCGACTCCGTAATAGCCAATGCCTCCGCCTGCGATTACGAATGAGATAATTATGATTGCATCTAACATTGTTCTAGGTTAATGAATTTGTTCACATTATATCTTTCCAGTGCTGATACTTGTGTTCATCTTTTGGTCGGATATCGCTATATTTACTGAGGGATTTTTATAAACTTATATTTACCCGTTGTACCCTTTGGGGGATGTGCGAGGGAGTCGAGCGGCATCTAGCGCGCCCCGCCGAAAGCAGGCACGAGGTGCGAATCGACCGCCCTGCGGGCTGTTGGGGAATTTTGGCCGCTCAAAACTGGTACGAGGTTAAATTAAAAGAGCCGATCGTTCGCAGCGCTTTTTTGGTAATAAAATGTCATAATATACATAATTATTCATGATTGTTTAATTAAAACTTTAGATTTGAAGTGGCGCTTTCGGCTTGAAATGTAATGAACCCTACCACCGATTATTTAACATTTGAATTAAAAAAAAGTGTGCAAGCGACAAATTCCGGCATTCCCAGTTCGGCTTACCTGCACATACCTTTTTGTCGTCGCCGCTGTTACTACTGCGATTTTCCGGTTTTTGTGGTGGGCGATCGCAAAAATGGCGAGAATTCCGGCACCATCGTCCAATACGTGGCTGTACTGTGTCAAGAAATTGAAGAAACTCCAAATTTAGGCGCATCTCTGAAAACAGTTTTTTTTGGTGGCGGCACGCCTTCGCTGCTTTCTGTGAGTCAGTTGAGCAATATTTTAGAGACTCTCGACGGCAAATTTGGGATTGCTGCTGAGGCGGAAATTTCTATAGAAATAGACCCGGGTACGTTTACTTTAGAACAGTTGCGGGGATATGCAGCGGCGGGAGTAAATCGAGTTAGTTTGGGAGTGCAAGCTTTTCAAGATGAATTGCTGCAAGCTTGCGGGCGATCGCACTCTGTCGCTGATATTTTTGAAGCAGTAGAAATAGTGCGATCGGCTGGTATTGTCAATTTCAGTTTAGACCTAATTTCGGGACTGCCGCACCAAACTTTAGAACAGTGGGAAGCTTCCCTGAAAGCGGCGGTGGAAATTAGCCCGACTCACCTGTCGAGTTACGACTTAATTGTTGAGCAGGGAACGGCTTTCGGGCGCAACTTTGAAGCAGGCGCACAGCCGCTACCAGCAGATGAGACCGCTGCTGGAATGTACCGTTTAGCAAGGGAAATTCTGACGGGGGCTGGCTACGAACATTATGAAATTTCTAATTACGCTCGCGATGGCTATCAGTGCCGCCACAACCGCGTTTATTGGGAAAATCGCCCTTATTACGGTTTGGGAATGGGGGCGGCGAGTTACGTGGAAGGCCGCAGGTTGACAAGGCCTCGCAAAACTCAAGAATATTATCAGTGGGTGCGATCGATCTCTGGCCTCAATTCCCCAGCTACTCCTCAAATTGGGGGGGAAACCCAGCAGGATATTTACCCAGCAATTGAGCAAAATTTTCAAGTCTCAGAAAATGACATTTTGTTAGAAACGCTGATGCTAGGTTTGCGTTTAGCAGAAGGAGTTAGCCTGTCGGCGCTGACTCAAAAGTTTACTCAGCAAACGGTTGATAAAATTTGGCGTTGTTTGCAGCCCTACTGGCGGCAAGGATGGGTGGAAATTAGGACGGAGGATGGGGCTATTCCCTACGGGATAGCTCCGCTTCACGCAACTTTAGGTGAGGGCGCGAAACTGCCATTGTCGGGAAATTTGAGGTTGAGCGATCCCGAAGGTTTTTTATTTTCTAATACAATTTTAGCCGATTTGTTCAGCAAGTTAGGCGAGGATAATTAGCTCTGTCTGAGGAAGTATATCCCCAGGCAAGCGCGAGCATTCCTAAAGCCGGGGCCGCCAATGCGACCCGAAACAAATTCAATTGCTCCCTAGCTTTATTTTGTCAAAAATGCTCTATTTTCTATCGATCCCTAAACAAATCTTAAAGGCGAACTAAGCCTTGAGATAGACGCAGGGACTGAGATGCGGCTGTCATACTTGAGAGCGAAGATTTAAAAAATACTTTGATGGAAACTCTAACCCTCGAACGCAACAACATCCACAGCAAGCCGAATCTGGTAATTAAGGAGCGCGGCTGCAATCCGACTTCTCAGTGTAATTTTTGCGGTCACTATAAAGTGCAAAGAGGTTCAGTCGGTCACTGTCAATTGTTGAATGCACCTGTTCGGGGAGGATGGAAATCTTGCGCTTTAGCAATGCCGCCTTTTGCACCTACTTGGGAGCAGGTGGAAGGCGTCAAGGTTGCCTCGGGGGTCTTTATTAATTAACTCAAAAAAAGGTTTTAAAATTTTTTTTGAACTGGTGATATGCTAGAGTAAGCTTAGGCCAGTGGTTGTTCGATCGCACACTTTCCCAAACAAGTTAAAAACATGAATTTGACACTGAATCAGGTAATTTCAGAACCTCAATCCCGCATTTTGTGTTGGTATCTTAATAATACTAGCAAAGTGCAAATCGCTAGAATTACAAATATTCCTAATTGGTATTTTGAGCGGACGGTGTTTCCGGGGGAACGTTTTTTGTTTGAAGCGCTGCCGGAAGCTCAGTTAGAAGTTTGCAGGAGTGCGGAGACGGGTGGTATAGTGTGCGAGCGAATTTTGTGCGATCGGCTGCGAGTTGAAGAATTAAGCACGGCTGATTGAAGATAATTCCCCAGACTTACCAACGAGAGGTAGAAACCCGGTTTTTTTCAGAAAGCGGGTTTCTCTGTATGATTATAAAAACTCCGTGATTCTCGCCACCCATGCCTCAGCCCTGAAACTGTCGGAAACGTTGATCTAAGCTAAATTATAAAAAATCCACCACTGTTTAATACTAAAACCCGATGTCCCTCACCGAACAAATCCTCTCCCAAATGCCAGGAGACGCCCTCGGAGGCCTGCGAAAGGTCGATCGACTTTGGGAAAACCTCAAACAAAACACCGCACCAGCACCCCAAGCAGTCAAGCACAGCCAACAACCTCTCGAAAACCTCGACTTCGACATAGTTATCGGCGGCGGAACCCTAGGAATATTAATCGG
The DNA here is from genome assembly GCF_036702135.1 of Microcoleus sp. LAD1_D3. Lineage (NCBI taxonomy): Bacteria > Bacillati > Cyanobacteriota > Cyanophyceae > Oscillatoriales > Microcoleaceae > Microcoleus > Microcoleus sp. LAD1_D3. The sequence goes on from NZ_JAUBSB010000025.1 coordinate 56,238, forward strand.
TACAGCCTTAGTCCTGCGGGGTTGGCGAGTAGCCTTGCTCGAACGTGGCATCCTGAGAGGACGCGAGCAAGAATGGAACATTTCTCGCAAAGAATTAGACGCATTCTTAGAACTAAATTTGCTATCTGTTGCAGAGATAGAACAAGCAATAGCCACCGAATACAACCCAGCCCGCATCAGCTTTGCCAACACCCCAGACATTTGGGTACGCGACGTACTAAACATCGGAATAGACCCAGTTTACCTCCTCGAAACCCTCAAGCAGCGATTTCTAAAATCAGGAGGACAACTATTTGAAAATACACCATTTAAAACAGCAACAATTCACCCAGATGGAGTTCTTGTAGAATCGGAAAATACCGATGCACAAGCTGCTAAAACTTTATTTAAAACCCGATTATTATTAGACGCAATGGGACATTTTTCGCCCATTGTTCGCCAAGCAAGACAAGGCAAAAAACCCGACGCCGTATGTTTAGTAGTCGGCAGTTGCGCTCAAGGATACCCCAAAAACGACACTGGGGATATATTTGCATCCTTCACCCCCATGCAAAATCAGTGCCAATATTTTTGGGAAGCATTTCCAGCCAGAGACGGCCGCACCACCTACTTATTTACCTACATAGACGCCGACACAGAAAGATTCAGTTTAGAAACATTATTTGAAGACTATTTGCGCTTGCTTCCCCAATATCAAAACGTCGAACTCGAACAGTTAAAATTCCAAAGAGCACTCTACGGATTCTTCCCCTGCTATCGCCAAAGTCCTCTAAAAACCCCTTGGAATCGCATACTTCCAGTCGGAGACAGCAGCGGTAGCCAATCTCCCCTCAGCTTCGGCGGTTTCGGGGCAATGGTACGCCACCTCAAACGATTGACTCTAGGAATTGACGAAGCTTTGACAAGCGACAGTCTCAGCAAAAATTCCCTCGCACTTTTGCAACCCTACCAGCCGAATCTATCAGTTACCTGGTTGTTTCAGCGTTCGATGAGTGCTGCAATGAATCAAAAAATAGACCCCAATCAAATCAATCAACTTTTGGCTGCCGTCTTTCAGGTTATGGAAGAGTTGGGAGAACCCGTACTCAAACCGTTTCTTCAAGATATCGTGCTGTTTCCGGCTTTGTCACAAACTCTGTTTAAAACAGCAATTAGCCATCCCGGATTAGTTATGAAAATTATCCCGCAGGTAGGAATAGCTAATTTGCTCGATTGGATGGTTCATTATGTAAATTTAGGAATTTATACGGGATTGCAGCCTTTGGGGAAAGCAGTAGAACCGCAGGTAAAAAATTTAGCACCGGAACAGCAATACTATTTTCACCGATTAGTTGAAGCGTGGCAATACGGCGCTGGAGGCGATTATTAAGTGAACAGGCTCTCCGGCCTGTTGCACAAGAAAATTACTCGTTACCAGGCTGGAGCATGGTAACGCAGATTCCGAGGCTCTGCCTCCATTTTCGGCACCGAGGCAGGGCCTCTAGATGGGTTCCCAGGCTCCAGCCTGGGAACCAGTTAACTGATATATTAGTTGTGAGTTATGAAGGAGCTATAACTGCTAAAGCTTGGGGAATCACTCGGAATTGTGCAGGCGTGTGAGTTGTGATTTCACCGTCAGTATTAATCGGACGGCGTTTGCTAGTATTAACCTCAAATTCTTGAGCGTGCAAGGCGCGAACGTTAGGCCAACTGGTATGATTTCCTTGCCTCATAGCTGGCAGCAAAGCAATGATTTCCCACCAGTTTTTTATTTCCAAACTGTACAAATCCAGTCGCTTGTCGTCGATTGTGGCATCCTCGGCAACTGTCATGCCACCTCCGTAATAGCGGCCATTGCCAATGGCAATTTGAATAGTTTTAACATTAAAAGATTGGTTTTTTACCTTAATTTCTGCTCGGAACGGTCGCGCTGAAAAAAGTGTCTGTAAAGCAGTAAAAGCATAAGCTAACACTCCCCAGCGCTGCTTTACGTCTTTAGTCAGCCGCTGGCTAATTTGCACGCTCAATCCCAAACTCGCCACATTAAAAAAATGCTGGCCGTTCACCCAACCTAAGTCTATTAGCCGAACTTTACCGCTGGCAATGACTTGACAAGCTGCTGATAAATCTGTAGGAATTCCCAGAGTGCGGGCTAGGTCGTTAGCCGTTCCCATCGGCAAAATACCCAAGGGTAACTTGGTATCTATCAAACCTTCTATGGCGGCGTTGAGAGTGCCGTCGCCCCCGCCGATTATTACTAATTCGACTTGATTTTGGTAGCGCCGAATTGTGTCTGGAAGTTCGCGGGCGTGGTCGGTAGATTCTACAATTAACTCAAAACCCAATGCTTCTAATTCTACAGTGGCTTGAGATAAGAGCTGTTGCCCTTTTCGGGAGTGCTGGTTTACTAAAAGTAGAGCTTTCTTCATTTGTTAATTTTTAATTAGGAATATTGAGCGTTTTTAATTACAAAAAGTATACCTTGATGCCTTAACTGGATGAAATTAATGCTTTACTTCCATTTTACCAGTTATGATGGATTGACAAAAATGTCAAAAAATGGATAATTGTAGCAAAAGATTCCTAAAAAGTACCTCCCGCTCTGACCTAGCAGCAAAAAACCTCGCTTCTCGATCGAACTTAATTTAAACTCATGTGTAATATTTTAGAAAAAGCGCAAGTCGCTGCCGATCGCCAAAACTGGCCAGGGTTAGTCGAATGCTTGCAGCAAGTGACAGCCAAGGGTGGCAAGCCGCAGGAACAAGACATTTTAGAGCAAGCTGTCAGTTTAGCAATAGAAGCCTTGGAATGGGGCGATTTTCAAGACCGTTGGGAAATTGCTAAAGTATTGCCCAATCTGGGAAATGGCGCGATCGCACCTTTAATTGCCGTGCTCGAAGACGAAGACGCTGACACGGAACCCCGGTGGTTTGCAGCCCGCATTCTCGGAAAGTTCGATCGCCCAGAAGTGATTCAAGCTTTAGTAGAATTGGTCAAAAATTCCGACGAAGAATTGAGCCAAATCGCCGCCGAAACCCTAGGGAATTTGGGCCCGACAGCCATAGAATCCCTCGCGACTCTCCTACTCCAAGAAGACTCGCGACTGTTTGCAACAGCAGCACTCGCCCAAATTCGGCGCACTGAAACCATCGCACCGCTGTTGAGCGTAGTCGGAGACTCTCAAGTTGCCGTGCGGACGCACGTAATCGAGGCCCTGAGCAGCTTTCACGACTCCCGCATCCCGCCGATACTGGTAGCAGCGCTCAAAGATCCGGCGACAGCAGTCAGAAAAGAAGCCGTGCGATCTTTCGGGGTGCGCCCCTATTTAGATGGAGAATTAGATTTAGTTAACTTGCTCAAACCTTTGCTTTCGGACATCCGATTAGAAGTTTGTCAGCAAGCGGCGATCGCGATCGGGCGAGTGAAAACCGATGCTGCAGCGGCTGCTTTATTTGAATTGCTGCGATCGCCCACAACTCCGGTTGAATTGCAAATCGAAACTGTGCGCGCCCTAAGCTGGATGGAAACTGCAACCGCTTTAGCATATTTACATCAGATATTAATGGCGCAATTTACTAACATAAATTCTACTGTTTATCAAGAGATAGTCACTGTTTTATGGCGAGTAGAAAAGCCGGAATTAAAAGCTGTTGCTGCTGAAATTCTGATTGATTTGGTGAAAACAGGTCATCCGGTCGTGCAGGAGGCAGTTAGCAAAAAATCTTTAGCTTTAGGTTTAGGAAAATTAGGAGATATGAGAGGGCTAGATGCTCTGATTTCAATGTTGGGCGACGCAGACAGCAGCGTCAGGCTGCACTGCATGGCAGCGCTCAAACAGCTAGGTGCTGCCGAGGCCAGGCAGAAATTAGAAAACTTAGTTAAGCAAGAGAGTCTCGAACCAAGATTAAAACACGGAATTGCGATCGCATTGCAAGAATGGCAATAAAATCAAGAGCGAGCGGATTTGCGGAAAACATTTAAATTTAGGGTGTGCCATAAGCACCTTACGTAGAACTTAAATATTGAATTTTGAACTCGATAACTGAAAAATCAAAACTTTAGCTCTGCTCAATCGGCAATCGCACTCCGAAAGTCGATCCGAGTCCTTCCCCAGGACTTTCGGCCCAGACACTGCCGCCGTGGAGTTCCACGAGATGGCGGACGATCGCCAATCCCAGTCCCAGACCGCCGTAATTGCGCGTAGAAGTGCTGTCAGCTTGGCGGAAGCGATCGAACACAAAGGGCAAAAACTCCTTGCTGATGCCAATCCCGGTATCTCTGACAACGATCGAAACAGAGTGAACCGGAGACGGCCCAGACAAGATGGCGCCACCCGCTGCTCCCGGTTCCCCATCCTCCGAGAGCCTTATTTCCACGCGACCCGACGGCGGCGTAAACTTAATAGCATTCGAGAGCAAATTAGACACCACCTGCTGCAAACGAGTAGCATCGCCCCTCACCGAGCTCACCCCTTCGCCACAAAAACTCGCCAATTCAATTCCCCTAGCTTCAGCATCAGGGCTCAGCGCCTTCACGGCCGTTTCTACAATCCGCACCAAATCCACCGGGAACAGCTTCAAAAACACTTTGCCACTGACAATCCGGGAAACGTCCAGCAAATCTTCAATCATCTGAGTCTGCAACCGCGCGTTTCGCTCAATAGTCTCCAAACCCACAGCCGTTTTTTCTGGACTCATCTGGCGCTGCCGCAGCATCTGCGCCCAGCCCAAAATCGCGTTCAGAGGCGTCCGCAACTCGTGAGAAAGCGTTCCCAAAAACTGGTCTTTAATCCGGTTGGCTTCCGCTGCTTCCCGGTAAAGCCGCGCATTGTCGATCGCCACCGCCGCATCCCGCGCCAAATCCTCCAGCAAAACCAAATCCTCCTCCCCGCAGCGGCGGCCCGACTCCCCGCACAGCAACGAAATCGCTCCCAGCGTCCGCCCGCGAGCGATCAGCGGCACGCAGATTGCCGACAGCACCTGGGATTGGGAGCGCAGCACCAACTGCAGTTCCCTGTCCGGCACAACCGCCTCGATCACCCATTCCGGTATTTCTGGGTAGAGCTTCGACTCACCAGTCCGTAGCACCTTTGCTACTCCGTGCCGTCCCTGGGGGTCGAGTGGCATACGCCGATCGATTTGCCACACCAGAGCGACTTTACTCGGATCTGAGTGAGCAACTGCTTGCAAGCGGATCGAGCCGTCGGCATCAAGCAAATGCACACAGCACCAATCCCCCAGCCCCGGTACTGTTAAATCTGCCAAACCTTGCAGCGCCTTCTCGTAATCCAGGGAAGCCGACGACAGCAAAGCCAAAGCTTGAGCGCTAAAATAGGCTGTTTGGGCTGATCGCTGGCGATCGTCAATATCAGTACAAGTCCCGAACCATTTGAGAATTTTCCCCTCAGCGTCCCGCACAGGCAATGCCCTGCCCAGATGCCAGCGGTAAGCTCCGTCAGATGCCCGTTTAAAGCGGTATTCCACCTCGTAAGTCTTCCCTGTCTCCACCGAGGTCTTCCAGCTTTCTACAGCATCTTCCACCTCATCTGGATGCAGGGCTAGCTGCCATCCCCAGCCTTGAGTTTCCTCCAGCGTCAAGCCAGTATATTCAAACCAGCGCTGGTTGTAGTAGTCGAACCAGCCGTCGGCTGTTGCAGTCCAAACTATTTGCGGGATGGCTTCAGCGAGGACGCGGTACAACTGTTCGCTGGCTTCGGCTTGGCGGCGGGCGACCTGTTCCCTCGCCAAGGCTATATTCCGCTGTTCTTCGGCCTCTTTGCGAGCGGTGATGTCGCTAATCACGCCGATCCATTTGCAGGGATTGCCTTGTTTGTCAAGCACTGCTTTGCCCCGATCGATCCAGTGGAGCAAGCGGCCCCGCTGGCACTGAACGCGGTATTCCTGAAAAAATGGGGCGGCAGAAATGTCTGGGGCACTCAAATACCGATCGACAGCGGCCAAAACTCGATCGCGGTCGATCGGGTGCAAGATACTGTTCCAAGCTGTTCTCGTCCTCGGGAATCCGCCTTTTTCGTACTCCAAATTTTGGTCTACGTGACCGAACCACAGCACGATGTCGGTCTCGATATCCCATTCGTAAATCAAATCGCTGGCGCTTTCTGCCGCAATCCGAAACCGCTCTTCAGACTGTCGCAGCACTTCCAGAAATTTAAAGCGTTCCGTCACGTCCAAAACCAGAGACAGCACCGATATCAACTTTCCTGAATCGCTGTAAAAAGCCGAATTGTACCATTCACAGTGCAGCAACGAACCGGACTTATTATAATTGCTGTTGCTAACTACATTGCAGCGATCTCGTGGGTTTCTTAAACTATAAATTGCCGATTTTACATCTTCAGAATCACCCTGACAAATAAAGTTCGCTTCGCTAAAGTGCTTACCTAAAACTTCTGTTGCATTCCACCCAAAAATCTTCTGGGCTGCCGGCGACCACCCGCTGAGCCGAAAGTTTTCATCCCACTCAATCACCGCTAGGGGTGTGTTTTCAAAATGAGAAGTGAGTTTTTGCAGTGCCTCGCGCAGGGATGCTTCTACTTGCTTGCGTCCAGTAATATCGCCAAAAGAAATAGCAATGCCGTCGCCCAATTTAACGGTCATAATCCGAAACCAGCCGACAATGCCTTCGCTTTCGCTGTTGTAATAAATCTCGGTATCGAGGGGAATTCCTGTTTCTAAAACTTGGACGTAACGGTCGAACAAGCCGCTATCTTTATGACCGGGCAGGACTTGCAGCAATCGCTTGCCTATTAATTCGTCCGGGGTACTCTGCTGAATTTTTGCCGCTGCGGGATTGACGTATTCCCATTCAAAATCCACAATTGTGAATTCGTCACGAATGCTGCGAAACACGTTAAATCCGTCTAGAGATAATTCCTGAAAAACGCGGAAGCGTTCTTCACTTTCTTGCAGCTTGCCTACAGCGTCAAGCAAAAGTTCCTCGACTCGCTCGCGCTGGGTTATTTCTGCAAGCAATTGCTGGTTAATTTGCTGGAGTTCGGTTGTGGGGGAGGGGACGGAATTTTTAATAGCAGAGTCGGCTTGCGGTCGATCGACCTTTTGGGTTCCCAGCGCCGTATTTGCTGGTAAAGAGGCCGCCTCAGCTACAGCCAACATTTGAGAAATCCAGGGTATCAGGGACGCTACAGCCCACAAAGAGATCATAGCGGTAACGGCGGCGATCGAACTTGACAGCCAGTAGCTGGGATGCACCAGCATCCAAACTTGCATCAAGTGAGTTGTCCCGCCGCAGAAAAACCAGGCTCCCAATAGGAGAAACTCCTTGGTCAAAGGCACGTTCCGCTGCTTCCGGGCAAAGTATGTCAGAATTGCTGGAATTGAGTAATAAGTCAAGGCAATTAACACATCGCTGACCGCGTGCAGTCCCATCAACTGGGGTTGCCACTGGGAACAGCCATCTGGCGGAATAAAATTGTGGTTAAATGACATAATCTTAATAAATGGCAGCATTTCGGCTTTCCTGTGCGATCGATCCTAGTTGCACTTGTGTTGCTGACCCGCTAGTTTCTAGTTTATACACAAAAAAACAGAAAACAAGAGTGACTTTAGTCCGGAGAGGAAAGTTCACTGCAGGTTTTAACCTGCTTGCAATATTAGTAGATTTATTGAGAGGTGGAGGGAGAGTGAGGTACTATAATTCCCATGGAGGTACGAAATCCAATGCTATATTTTGAATTCACAAATTATGGAAAAACAGAGCCATTCAACTCACTTGATAAAGGGATTACTAGAGTGCCGTTCATTGAAACGGTTTAGCTAGAAGCTGGCAATATTCTATAAATTCATCTTTATTGAATCTATTTTTTGATAAGTTTGCAGATTCAGAAATCCCTTGAACATAGGAGAATCGACCTCTACTTGGAGGCTCAGAAATCCTGCCACAGCAGATTGATGCTGAGAGCGCAGCATCCCCGCCTCTGGCCTCGGAATCAAAACTAATCTGTACCTGTATCAAAGTCTACTAAATTCTGCTACTAAATCGGTTAATGTCACAGATTATCTTCCAGTAAAATTTCTGAAACCATCTCGAATTAAACCTCCATGCGCTTAGAGCAGCTTCAAGCATTTCTTTCAGTTGCTGAAACTGGTAGCTTTCAGCAAGCGGCCCGGAAGTGTGGCGTTACCCAATCGACTATTAGCCGCCAAGTGCAGGGATTAGAAGCGGAAGTGGGTTTGTCGCTGTTTCACCGCACTGCCCACGCGAAACTGACTGTGGGAGGGGAATGCCTGCTGCCTCACGCTCGCAAAATCTGTCAGACTTGGCGAAATGCTGCTGAAGAATTGGGAGACTTACGGGCGGGAAAGCAGCCGGAACTCTGCGTGGCTGCGATTCATTCGGTTTGCGCTGCTTATTTGCCGCCTGTGCTGCAAAAGTTTTGCCGCGACTATCCAGACGTGCAGTTGCGGGTGACTTCCCTCGGCAGCGATCGAGCTCTGAAAGTCCTCAAAGACGGTTTGGTAGACATAGCGGTGGTGATGAACAACCGCTATTTTACTCAAGCCCCGGAAATGTTGGTTGAGGTGCTTTACAATGAGCCGATCGAGGTGTTGATGGCGGCGGGTCATCCCCTGGCTCAGTACGATCGAGTACCTTGGCCGGAATTGATTTGTTACCCGCAAGTGGTGTTTAAGGATGGGTACGGAATGCAGCGGATGGTGCAAGAACAATTTGGACGCATCGGTGCTAAACTTCATGCTGTTTTGGAACTCAACACTCTTGATGCTTTTCGGGGTGTGGTGCGACAGGGAGAATTGATTGCTTTGCTGCCGCATTCAGCTTTGCTGGAGGCGAAGGGCGATCGCACTTTAGCAATTCGGTCGATCGCCCAAGAGCGGTCAAATTCCAAGGTTTCGACGATCGGCCAATCGGCGATCGATCCGACTTGGACTCGCGAAGTGGTGTTGGTGACAACTCACGATCGAATGCAAATTCCGCCGATCGCCCATTTCTGGAATCTGGTACGCGAATTTGTGCCGCCATTTGATGTAATAAAGCTAGAAAAATCAGGGAGTTAATTCGATAATTTTGAATTGAATTTTGGGAATTTTAAATTTAAAACGGTTCAAATATTACCAATTACTAACTACCAATTACTAACTACCAACTACCAATTACCAACTTCAAAAGTTATGAGTGACGCATTTAGAGAGTTGCTGCGAAAAATTGGCAGCGGAATACACACAGGAGAAAACTTAACTCGCTCCGAAGCAGCAGCAGCCACGCGGATGATGCTGCTGGGAGAAGCAACACCGGCTCAAATCGGAGCTTTTATGATTTCCCACCGCATTAAACGGCCCACCGGGGAAGAATTAGCCGGAATGCTCGATGCTTATGAAGAATTGGGGCCTATGCTTGCCCCCCCAAACCGAGAAAAAGGGTTTTCCGTCTCTACCGTCGCCGTGTTTGGTGTTGCTTACGACGGGCGATCGCGCACGGCTCCAATTAGCCCTTTAACAGCCCTAATTTTAGCGGCATCTGGCGTCCCAACCCTCATGCACGGGGGGGATACCATGCCAACCAAGGAAGGTATTCCCCTGATTGAAATTTGGCGCGGTTTGGGAGTAAATTGGGGAAAACTGAGTTTAGAAAAAGTCCAGCAAGTTTTTGACAGTACGGGTTTGGGTTTTGTTTACCTTCCCAAGCATTTTCCTCAAGCAGCCGCTTTAGTTCCCTACCGCCGCGAAATCGGCAAACGGCCACCTTTTTCGACAATGGAGTTGATGTGGTGTCCCTGTGCCGGCGACGTTAACGTCATATCTGGCTACGTCCACCCTCCGACAGAAGGTATGTTTCAAAAAGCCTTTGAGTTGCGGGCAATTAAAAATTATACCACAGTCAAGGGATTGGAGGGAAGCTGCGATTTGCCGCGCGATCGTACTGCGATTATCGGCATTGCTAAGCCGGAAGCTGAGTTTGAACGAGTGCTTTTAGCTCACGGAGATTACGGTTTTAGCAACACAAATCCTGCCTTGGAATCAGCTCCAGAGTTATTCAAACAAATGCAGGAAGTGTTGTTGGGAAAACCCTCGGAATTGATGCAGTCCGCTATCTGGAATGGCGGATTTTATCTGTGGCGCAGCGGAGTTTGTTTGGATGTGAACTCGGGTTTGATTCAGGCAGAAACTTTATTGAGTAGCGGTCAAGTCGTGCAAAAACTTGAGGAAGTTAGCCAAGCCGTTAGTGTTTTGAGTTGACAGTTGACAGTTGACAGTTAACTAATGACTACTGACTACTGACTACTAGACATCTCCAATAATTATTGTGGAACAGGCATCTTGCCTGTTCAAAACAGGCAATTCTTGCGATGACTACTGACTGGTGACTAATGACTACTGACTAATGACTAATCATAAAATTGCTGTAATTGTGCTTGCAGGCGGTCAAAGTTCGCGGATGGGTAGGGATAAAGCTCTGCTGGAAATTGAGGGCAAATCCCTATTGCAGCGGGCGTTGGAAGTGGCCGAAGTTGTAGGGCCAGCAGTTTATGTTCTGACTGCTTGGCCCGATCGCTATCGATCGACCTTAAGCGAAACATCCCAATTTCTGGTAGAGTACAATCCGGGCTCCGGGCCCTTGGTTGCATTGACTCAGGGATTGACAGAAGTAGCCGCCGAGTGGATTTTACTGTTAGCTTGCGATTTGCCTTTGTTGGATACCCAGATTATTCAAAATTGGGCAAGTCAGTTAACCGAATTTCCCCCATCAACTTTAGCAGTTGTGCCTTATCAAAATTCGCGCTGGGAGCCTTTGTGCGGCTTTTACCGCCAAAAAGCTCTGCCCAGTTTGCAAAGTTTTATTGACAAAGGTGGACGTTCCTTTCAAGTGTGGTTAAATCAAATCCCCGCCATCCCTCTACCTGTAGGGGAACGAGAAGCAGTAATGTTATCGAATTGCAATACATTAGAAGAGTTTGAGCAATTAAAAGGTAAAATAAGTAACGGTTGACTGTTGATTGACTAATGACTAATTACTAATGACTAATTACTAATGATTAACGCATATTGGTTGCTCGATCGCAATATAACTTTCCTCAATCACGGCTCTTTTGGGGCTTGTCCGATTCCCGTACTGGAAGCGCAAACCGCTTTTCGAGAACAACTGGAAAGAGAACCATTGCGCTTTTTACTGCGGGAATTTGAACCCTTGTTGGATAATGCAAGAAATCAGTTAGCAGCATTTATTGGTGCGGCTGACGAGGACTTGGCGTTTGTCCCGAATGCGACGACGGGAGTAAATGCAGTTTTGCGATCGCTCTATTTTGCTCCGGGCGACGAATTGCTCACTACAAATCAGGAATACAACGCTTGTCGCAACACACTTAATTTTGTAGCCGAGCGTACAGGCGCTAAAGTAATAGTAGCAGAAGTTCCTTTTCCAATTGAGTCACCAGAACAAATTATTGAAGCAATAATTAAGTGCGTTTCACCGCAAACAAAGTTAGCCTTATTAGACCACGTTGTGAGCCAAACAGGTTTAATTTTTCCCATCAAACAATTAGTTGGCCAGTTAGCTAACCGTGGCGTGGATGTATTAGTAGACGGAGCTCACGCGCCGGGAATGATAGCACTGAATTTAGATGAAATTGGCGCGGCTTACTATACCGGAAATTGCCACAAATGGCTGTGCGCGCCGAAAGGTGCGGGCTTTCTGTACGTGCGGCGCGACAAGCAAAATGCCATTCGACCAACTACGATCAGTCACGGTGCTAATTCGCCCCGCGCTGATAAATCGCGCTTTCAATTAGAATTTGACTGGATGGGAACTGTCGATCCGAGTCCCTATTTGTGCGTGCCTGTAGCTATTGATTTTATGGGTTCTTTGTTGAGTGGTGGCTGGCCGGAATTGAGGGCAAAAAATCATGCTTTGGCGTTGGCGGGGAGAAAAATATTGGCGGACAAATTAGGGGTGCCACTGCCTTGTCCTGATGAAATGGTGGGTTCGATGGCAGTTGTGCCACTGGCAGACTCTCAGTCTGATGTGGTTGCAAAGGGAGGAATTCCACCTTTGCAAGAGGCCCTGTGGGAGATTTTTAAAATAGAAGTTCCGGTGATTCCTTGGCCGGATGCTAGTAAGCAGTTGGTGAGGATTTCGGCTCAGTTATACAATACTTTGCCGCAGTATCAATATTTGGCTAAGGCGCTGGTTGAGCTGACAAGAATTTGATCTGGATCTTCCCGAAAACAAACATAACACCCAGCTACAAACAGTTATAGGTTTCTAGTTAGGGTGGAGTTTTCATACTTTTGGTGAATACAGAGTATTCGTCCTTACTACCAACATAATAATTGTTAGAAAAAAAGGCACAATTAGAGGGAAGATCTGACCCAAAATAACCTTTAACGCTTTTTTAATTTGCCACCCTTTACCTCAACTCAAAAAAATTCCAAAAAACAGCTCTCCCGCCCGATAGCCCTAGATTTCGCCCATCCGCCCAAGCCGAATAAAGTTTGTAAATAACCCGCGACATTTCCTAAGTTAAAACAGGGTTGTCAAATCGGATAGCGCACAACTTCCGCGCCACAGAATATAATGTATCAACACTTGCATTTTCGCAGACAAAACAAAGGAAAAGAAAAGAGGAGAATACCATGTCCAATGCCATGATGGTAATTTACCCCTATCGCGAACAGTACACCTGGGTTTTTGACGACGAGAGAGTCGGACTTGTCCGAGAACCATTTGTTCAGGGCGTCCCCGAAATGATTAACGCGCTCGTCGCAGACATTCCCAATGCCGCTCAAGGTTTCCGACTTTTATTTTCAGCCAATCCATTTCCCGGATATCAAGCAGAAATGCTGTGGTTGAAAGCAGAATACGGCGGTAACTGGTATCGGTGGGAATCGAAAAATCTCGAAGGCTGGCTGTGTCCGGCTATGCTCAAATACTTTCGAGAAGCACCGCCCAAGTTTTACTGCAAAGCTGAAAAACTGCAATAATCAATAGCAAGTCAATGAAAAACTTGTCAATTTTTAAAAGAAATTTTGTTCAACCCGTCGATCGAACATCTCGAAAAAAGCCTAAATTTTTCGTGTATATAGTGGGGCTATTTTTCCTAGTTTTTACAGCGGCAATCTCCGCCACATTGGGGGCAATTACCGCCCTTGTAGCTCCCGTGGAACCGCCAATTATCAATAGAGTATTAGAAGCTACTGGCTTTGACTATCTATCCTCTAACCGCTCGGGATACCGCCTAGTGCGGCCAGTTAATATCTTGATATTGGGAATTGACGGCGTGCCGGAAGCTGCCGCCAATGGCCCTAAGATATTTAACGGTCGCAGCGATACAATACTCTTATTCCACCTTGATCCTAGGGATAAATCTATTAGTTTGCTTTCAGTTCCGCGAGATACTAAAGTCGAAGTTCCCGGAATTGCCTTCAGCAAAATTAGCGAAGCCAATGCCAGGGGAGGGGCAGCTTTGGCGACGCGATTGGTTAGTAGTATGCTGAACAATACGAAAATAGAACGATACGTGCGAGTCAGCAGCAATGCGTTTCGGGAATTAGTCGATTTGTTGGGCGGAATTGAGGTATTTGTACCTCGCGCCATGTCGTATACAGATAGCGCCCAAAAGTTAAAAATAAACTTAGCCAAGGGATGGCAAACTCTCAACGGAGAACAAGCAGAACAATTTGCTCGATTTCGCAACGATGGTTTAGGAGATATTGGTCGCATTCAGCGGCAGCAATCTTTAATTCAAGCTATTCGGAACCGCCTCACAAGTCCATCAGTATTGGTGCGCTTGCCACAAATTGTTGGATTGATGCAAAAATATGTGGATACAAACCTAAATTATGAGGAAATATTGACGCTGGCAAATTTCGGTTTGCAATTGGAGCGAGATAATTTTAAAATGGTAATGTTGCCGGGAAGTTCTAGTTCTGAACAAGGGGATTTGAGGAGTTATTGGATTGTAGATGCGATCGGGCTCGATCGCATTATGACACAATATTTAAACCCGGGCGTGCCGGATTTCGCCCAAGGACGATTTCGCAACCCAACCGAGTCGGTTTTGCCCAGGAACCTCAAAATAGCTGTCCAAAACGCTTCTAATAAACCGACGACTGCGAAAACCGTTGCTGAATTTCTCACAAAAAAGGGCTTTTTTAATGTATCTGTAGTGCAGGATTCCCCCCAGAAGGAGCGTCAAAGTCAAATTATTGTTCAGCAAGGCGATTTAGAGGCAGCGAATCTACTGCAAAAAGAGTTAGGCGGCGGTAAAATTGAAGCATCTTCTACGGGTGAAATCAATTCTGACTTGACACTTCGCGTTGGCGAAGATTGGGTAAAGCGATTTTAATTAGTTATTAGTCCGTTGTCAGCAGTTAACAGTCAACAGTCAACAGTCAACAGTCAACTATGCCCAATTCCCCATTCCCATCATCATGAAAAGAGTTTTCCGAATTTTCCTGAGCCTGCTTTTAAGTTTAGTGTTGGCTTTTGGGTGGGTGCTACTGAGTGCTACTCCGGCATTTGCCCTGCCGAAAACAAATATTAATTACACAAATATTAATTTGTCCGATCGCGATTTTTCCAACTCGGATTTAGCGGGGGGAACATTTGTGGCTGCTGAAATGCGGGGAACAAATTTTCAAGGCGCTGATTTAACTAATGCGATTTTGACTAAAGGAGTTTTGCTGAATGCCAACTTGTCAGGTGCCAACCTCTCCGGTGCTTTGGCAGATAGAGTTACATTCGACGGCGCTAATTTGACGAATGCTAATTTTTCCGAGGCAATTATGACTCGAACTCGGTTTTTTGATGCTGCAATTTCCGGCGCTGATTTTACTGATGCGATTATCGACGCTTATCAAGTGACTCTCCTGTGCGAAAAAGCAGATGGTGTCAATCCCGTGACGGGAGTTTCTACCCGCGAAAGTTTGGGATGTCCGTAGAAATTCACACTTAAAAAAGCCCTGAGTAATTGTTTGATTAGATGCACCTGTAGTGAGGTAAAATACACACATTAAAGCCCCTCTCCTGCAAGGCGATGGGTTTGAGGAAATTTCCAAGTATCGGCTCTATCGAGCGCTACAAATGTCTGTGCTGGCAGTACCAACTACCAAATCGGAATTCAAAAGCAAATCTAAATCGGTGTCAGGATTAACAGCATACAAATCGACTTTATCTCGGCCCAAAAATACTCCGATCAAAGTCCCGATTCCCGCACCGCCGAGCACCTCTTCAGTCGCGATCGCCCGATCGCCCGTAACACCTGCGATCGCCGCCGCTGCTGCTGCACCCAACGCCGTATTCTTAACCAGATTACCAACATTAACGCCCTTGGTAACAGTTTCTTTCCTAGTAATCAGTTGCGAAGTGGCATTGAGAGGCACTCTGCTGCCGTTGATTATACTTAATTCTTGAGCCACAAACTGAACGCCCGAAGCAGTCGATCGCAATTCGCCGCTAATTTTCGAGCCTTCGGGTATCAGCACTTGGCCATTACTGCCCTGGATATCCGAAGCAACAGTCAGCGTAATCGGAGACTTGTCATTAGGGGCGAGCAAAATCTTGCCTTTTGTGTACTCGATTGGGATAGTCACCCCCCTGGGAATTTGGACAGCAACAGACTCGCTAACATCAATCTTAGCAATGTAAGGAGAATTAATTGCTCTTGCTTGATTGGTACTCACTAATGTTTGATAGATAAAAGCAGCTACTTCAGCTCGCGTTGCTGACTTGTTGGGTTTGAGAGATTTAGGACTGGGATAGCTGACAACCAATTGTTTTTCAGTAGCAGCAGCAACGCTTTTGACAGCATAACTTTGAATCTCACCCGCATCGCTATAGTAACTGAGAACATCTTGAAAATCGCACGTAGGCTCATAGCCCATTCCATTATTTAAAGCGACTACAACTTGAACGCGAGGAATCTGCTGTGTCGGTCTGAAAACATTGCCGGGATAGCCAGACATCCATCCCATTTCGTAAGCTTCGGCGATCGCCCCGCTTGCCCAAAAATTAGACGGAACATCGGCAAACCTTACAGCACCGCGGGTTTTTGCCTTTGTCACCGAACGCACCATTGCCGCAAATTCAGCCCGCGTTACCGGTGCATCCGGGCGAAAACTACCATCGGGAAATCCTTTGATAATTCCTCTTTCTGACAAATCTTGGATAAAGTCTTTTGCCCAGTAGTTATTATTAACATCCGAAAAAGCTGTCTGAGCAAAAGCAGGCGCGGGAGCTAGCATCGGCGCTGCGGTTCCGGCCACTGTTCCTAATGTTAATAAAACAGATGTACCGGATTTAATGCGATGTAATACAGACATTTTTTGATTCTCCAATTTACACAAGCTTTTTATTGAGGACGACGCGCAAGCTGTTAATAGGCTGATTGATTCCTGCCTAACTTGCTCTTTCCCTCACTTATGTAATCATTGTTGAATGTTTTAATTTTTAGTGCGGGGAAGATACGGTCTTTTAAAATAAATATTTTTATGGTGATTGGGTAATTTTAAAATGCTTAAATTCCTTAAAATCCTTATGTTGCTTATCTCCCTTATCTACCTGGTTTCTGCAATTAACAGGATTTACGGACAAAGCGGTTTGAGAAGAACTGCGAGTTCCCTTGACATTAGCTCGCCCACATGAGAATATTAGCTCTAGAGACACATCGCATCCACTAGAAAACAAAAATATGAGTGCAGACGAACATATCTTGCAATTACCTCATATAAGTTTAAAGAGCAGAACACTACTGCCGGAAGAATCTGGAATATATTACGTTGTAGATGAAAACTCCATAATTTGGTACATCGGAAAAGCAAAGAATCTTCGTACCCGGTGGACAGGTGATAGTCACCACAGACTATATCAACTACAAAAGCAACGAAAACAACAGTTTACTATCTACTACGAATTATTGCCGGAATCGCTACTTGATATTATCGAACAGCAGCGGATTGAGCAGTACAGCCCGCAGTTGAATGGAACTAAAGTCAAGGCTAAGAAATTAGCTCCCACAGAGAGATTATTACGGGAAACGTTATTTAGCCTAGCCCCTTACAGTTTTGTATTAGGTGTAGAATCCGCCCGAAAAGAAGACCTTAAATTTATCGAAACTTCTATCTATTGGCAAGATAATTGGAGAGTAAAAAAGGCTGTTTTGCCTCTGACTGTAATACATATTTGCATAAATCTAAGTGAATTAGGCTACAACTGGAACTCAGAAATGCGTTTCCTGAGAAGGATTTTTAGAAAGCGCAGTAATTATTATACTAATTGGGAATTTGCTTATACTTATAAAGGTAAACCCATTTATGAATTAGCCGTGAGAAGATTGTTGGTTAATGGGTTAATTATAGAAGTATATGGAATCGAGCGAGAAGCATTACAATACATTCAAGGGTACGATTTGACTCAAGTGGCAAATGTAGAGGTTAGGGCTGTTGATGAAGCTTCTTTAGCCATCCTAAAAAATAAGTGTTTGCTTGGGATTGGAGGGATATCTTTGGCTAAAGATAACCAAGATGACCTATATGAGAGACTTTCCCGCAAGGCTATAGAACGAATATATCCTTATAAACAAGATTTGGTTAAATTACTTTTTAATGAAGAGATAGATTTTAGTAAAAAGCAAGTATTACCAACCAACACAACAACTGTCCGGGATAGTAATACAGGTATGCTTGTAAGGTTAGCTAATCTTGCTAATAAGAAGCAATATCTCGTGGCATTGTTAACGGAACGTGGTATTGACTTAAATCGTTATGAGGTAAATAAGTATTTAGAGTGCATACCAAAAGATGATAATTACATAGACAGTAGTAGAGATAAAAGAATGATGATATTTGTTAAGCCATTCTTTTGCGATTTAAAAGAACCAATAGGAAAGACAGATGTCAAGTCTGGAGTTTTTCCTATAAGCAACAGCATATACGGTGCAAAAGGGAGGACAACTCAAGGTTCTCAGCATAAAATTTACAAAGAAGTTTATTTGCAAACCACAGTAGATAGAGTGTTTTGGTTGCTGCTAGAAGCCTACTTGTCTGACTTTGCTAAAGTAAAGCTCAACGAAGAAGAAGGATATATAGAAAAAGTGTATGTATCGCCGAGAAGATTTATCACACCCGCTACAGTAACTGTCACTTTAAATGGAAAATGGAAAGCAGATATTCCGTTTGGTTCTAAAGATAATATGTCGTACAAGACAAGTGTAGAGACGATCGCAAGTTTATTACAGGCAAGCGGAATCCCTAAGCTGAAGTTCTCATTCACAGTAGAGTCTATACGCACATAGCTGTTTGCAAAAGAAAGAGTTGTGGTAGGGTACGTCAAGTTAGACATTTTCAATCAGCACAGAAAGTATGTTTTTGACGCACCGTTGCTTCCGGGCGTGCATCACTTGTGAGATTGTTAGTTTGTAACGAAAATAATGCGCTGATGACGCACCCTACTTCATTGTCTAATGACTAATACTTGCGATCGGTTCCCAACTTGTCACATCTTCAAATAAAGATTGATACCCACCTACATTGGGATGCAGCCCGTCTGAAATCAGGCGCGATCGCCACCAATCACTTCCCCGATCGATCCATTTATCAAAAATATCTAAATAGGGAATTCCCCGCAACTCACAAGCTAATTTCGTTGCTTCTTTATACTGATATTGGTCAGCATGACTGTAATACAAACAATCTTGAAAAGGCATTTTACTTTCATCCACCGGCACCATCCCGACAAATATCACCGGACAAAGTTGTTGGGACAGGTTTAACAAATGATCCAAAACTGTTTTAAAATGTTCAAACTCAGTGTAGCTGCGCCCGGTAGGCGACTGCACTCTCGCCGAATCGTTGAGACCTACCGAAAGAATAATCGCATCCGGGACGCGGTTTCTGATCTCGCCCCGGTGGCGAAACTCGTTTTCGAGCCGCTGGGAGACTTGATAGGTGCGATCGCCCCGAACGCCCAAATTGTATAAAACGTGTCCTGCACTCTCCGGTAACATCCACTGGCGCCGCAATCTTTCCACCCAGCCACCGCCTACACCGTCGCCGAAACCGTAGATTAAGCTGTCGCCGAAAGCAACCAATTTGAGGGGATGAGAATTTCCCCGATGCAAGTGACCAAAGGAATAGGCTGTTGCTACCTGCATAAGCAATGATACTCAGTTAATAAATTATTAATCTTGACATACTAGACTAGAATGTAACATTACATAAAGTAGGGAGTCTCATGGTTAAGCGTCCAACCTTCGATTCAACTCAGCTAACCCGTCGGGCGGAAGAGTTGATTAACGGTGCATCCAACCGCTATCGGATTACGGTGCAGGTGGCGAACCGCGCAAAACGCCGTCGCTATGAAGATTTTGACAATATGGACGACCATCAAATGAAACCTGTAATGCGGGCGATATTTGAGATGTCGGACGAACTGACTCAGCCGGAAATAATCGGAGATATCTAGGCTTCGGGAGTTTTGAGTTTTGAGTAGTGAATTGCCAGAAATTTTTGTCAACTCAAAACTCAAAACTTTGTCAAACTAGACTTGGGCGCGGGGGACGAGAAACCCGGTTTATTCCTAGTTCCCTCGTTAAGAAACCTCTGATTTTTTTATGAAACCAGGTTAATGATCGTAAATCCTAAAATTATAAACTAGGACATCTGCTTGCAACTAAGTTTATGAAATTCTTCTATTTCTCAAATTTTTGTCAACACCGTGAATAGATTAAAGCAGGGCTTAAGTTTTCTGTTGGTTACTTTGAGTGTGGCTATTTTCACGCTTTTGAGTTGGATATTGGAATCCGGGGAACTGAGTATGTCGGCTTTGGAACCTTCGCTGCTGCGGAGTCCTGAGTCTGCCTCAGTGCAGCGGGTGGCTCAACAATCTGCGCCGTCGCAAGTGAGGGTGCAAGATGCGTGGAAATTGGTGTACGAAAAATTGCCGGATTTGCCGATCGAAAATAACTACATTTCTAAGGAAACTGGAAAAGTCGATTCTACCAATACTTTAGTCGGGCGGTTGATTCGATATCACGTATTTGTCAAAGGACGGCCGCCCAATTACCGCTTTGATTGGAAGTTGAGTTTAGCTGACTATTTGGGGGCAACTCCCGATTATTTGGTAGAAAGCGTGTATCCGGGAAAGGACATTTTGCGCTCAAATCCAATGGAACAGGATCGCGCTGCTATTCAGAAGTTAAATAGAGCACAGCGGGATGCTTTGGTTCAAGCTTTGGTTGATGTTTTTACCGAGAATTCCGGGCGTGGCCCCACACCGGCGACTGGGGAAAAACCACAAGGGCGATCGAATTCGCCGGAGATACCGCAGCCACAGCCGGGAGATGCGAAGTTGCTGGCACCTTAATACTCAGGAATGCAGAAACCCGGTTTTTTAGGAAAATATTGCATCCCGGCATTTGAAAATGGTAAAAAACCCGGTTTCTTTCGTATTTATGGGTAATATCAAATCTGTTAGCATCGGAATTATTTCTATCTCTATTCTCTTCATCGGCGTGAATCAGCGTCCATCCCTTGTTATCTGCGGTCCGAAAAATTCTCTTTTTTTAACCGCAGATACAGGCAGATAAACACAGATTAACGCAGATGAATTCTATCAATTTCGGTGGCACCATCCCTGATTTTTGACTGTTGACTAGATTTGACTATTCCGATGCAACCGGAAGTGATCTAAGTCCTACTAATTTAAAATCCAAAATCTAAAATCTAAAATCCCTTAATGGTGGAACGTGTAATTAAAACGGGTGTTGGGTGGCGTTTGGGATGGAACCCGGAGGCCCAGGAGTTTAAGGGTTTGGTGGCTGGCGACGGTTGGGCGATCGAACTCACGGAGGCTGAGTTGAACGATTTTTGCCGATTGTTGGGGCAATTAGCCGGCACAATGAGTCACATGGCCTCTGAGTTAATGGACGAGGAAAAAATAGCCATTGAAGCCGAAAGCGACTTGCTGTGGGTGCAGGTGGAAGGCTATCCCGAAGCTTACAGCGTGCAGTTGATCTTGAATGCTGGCAGGAGGTGCGAGGGTTTTTGGCCGACGGCTGTGGTTCCGACTTTGGTGCAGGCTGCAAAAGTTTTAAAAGTTTTTTGACTTTTTTGGGAATTATATGCTAAGCTGTTAAAGCTGTCGGGGCGTAGCGCAGCTTGGTAGCGCACTACTTTGGGGTAGTAGGGGTCGTGGGTTCAAATCCCGCCGCTCCGATTGTGATAAAACCTTCTCTATGAGGAGGTTTTGTTGTTTTAGGGCCGGCGACGCAGCTCTTACCATTCTCCCTTAGGGGCATCGGCCCAGAAACAAGAATCAATCTCTGCTTCCGAACAGTCGATAGCTGTATCCTCAAATTCAAAGGCTTTGCGATCGCTTCGCGACCCTCACAATGAAATTAATCATAAAAAAATGGCGTTTGTACTTGACAAACGCCATTTTATAGAATTACAAACGCGGCGTCTTATCTTGTTTAAACGACGCTAACAATTCGCGAATTTGGTCGGCCGCAATCTCGCGCCCGCCCAAACCAAAAGCTAGAGCAATGCCAACTGCGATCGCCCCAAGCAGCAGCCCGAAAGCCAAATTCACAATATCGCTGCCAATGCCCATCTGTTGCAGCGCCAAGGCCGAAACAAAGGCAATAATCGCAATCCGAGCCGCTTGGCCCAAAAGCCGCGCTTGACGAGTTCCAGAACTGGCAATCAAACTAAACGCCAGATTCGCCAAATACAAGCCGATCGCAAATACCACCAAACCGGCTAGCACGCGACCTGCAACCAGCACAATACCGCTAACAATCGCCGTCAGTGCTGGAATTCCGAGCACGTCGGTAGCCGCCACCACAGCAAACAGCATGATGCCCACCTGCACCACGATGCCGACAAACTCAGAAGGGGTGCGGGCCGGAAGTTCCGGTTCCTGAAGAATCGTTGCGTCCGGATCGATCGAACTCGGCGGTAGCCGCAGTCGCTGTTTCGGCTGCTGCACTCCCAACCAAGAAAAGACATTGTTAAAGCCAATTCCCGTCAGGATATTAGTCACCAAATCGCTGATCCAGCGCCCCAAAAAGTAAGCAACCCCCAGAATTAGCGCTGCTGTAAAAATGTTGGGAAGCGCGCCCAGAATCGTGTTGAGCATCGCGATTGCCGGCTGCGAAATCGCCTGAATGTCCAAAGCGTTCAGAGCTGCGATCGCCGTTGGAATCAAAATCAAAACATAGACGATCGTCCCGACAATCCACGACAGCGATTGTCCGCCCGAAGTCCGCGAAATTCCAAACCGAGCGCCCAAACCGTCCGCCCCAGCAGCCCCCAACAGATTCGTGACAATCCGCCGCACTACCATAGCCAGCAGCCAGCCCACAAACCCAATCACCACAGCTTCCAGAATTTTCGGAATTGCCGCCAGAATTTGGTTGAGTAAATTATTAACCGGTAGCAGAGCCTGCTGCATTTCCAGTGAGTCGAGAATCAGTGGCAAAAACAGCAGAAAAATGAACCAGTACAGAGCATTCGCCACAGTATCGCTCAGCAGCAAAGGGCGCTCGCTGGGCGCAGCGCCCACCTCCTGATTCAAGCGCTCGTCCACGTTAAAAGCCCGCATCGCCCGCGCTACGGCCATTTTGGCTACAGTTGCCAACACCCAAGCAATCCCCAACCAAATTAGCGCGCCGGCTAACTTCGGCAAGAAACCGGTTATTTGATTCAGAAAAGTATTGAGGGGTTGCGACACAGCCGTTAGATTCAGCCGGTTGAAAAAGGCAATTAGGAAAAAGACAAAAATGATCCAGAACACCGCTGCGGAAATCCATTTTTCCACTTGCGGGGCTCCAGCTCCTTCCGGGCGGCCGGTAATCCAAGCAGCCAGCCGATTATCGATCGTAGTTTTCTTGAGCAATCCCCCGACTACAGAAGACACGAGGGCTGATACTATCAAGCCAATTAGCAGGATACCGACGGCCCAGATGAGATTTTCAATGTTTGAGCCCTGAATGAAATTGTTAATTCCGCGTTCGGCATCTGTCAGCGGATTTCCGGGCTGGGCCTGGGCCAAAATGCGATCGGACAACGCCGCTATGGGGCCCGATATCGGTTGAGTTATTTCTTGCCAAGTTTCATTCATTTTTTTCTCAGGTTAACGTCAGCTTTGACATGGAAAAGACGAAACTTTAATAATAGTTAACACAAAATTTAGACATTGCCTAAATTTAATGTTTGTACGCTTTTAATCGTACTGGGTTAACTACAAAACCCTCTCTCGAATGCGGGATAAACCCATCTTCGACTGCTTTTGGGTCACTATTCAAAGAACCGTTGACATTGGCCTTTATGAAGCGTCCAGTTTTGGTTCTGAACAATCCTCTTTTTACCCTACTGCCACTGTAGTCGGAATGTTGTTGAATTGGTTCCCAATCCAAGGCTGAACCTTGGGATGTGTAACTCTCCTCAACTAACACAACTTGAATTCCCGCAAGTTGTCCTTTGTACTGCAACATTTCCAGGAATCGGCGATGGGAAATACAGGCAAAATTTTGATTGTTAACCTTACCAGTATTAATCCCATCTTTAAAATCCTGGTTCCCGCCTATAACCAGCAAGCCAATTTGATGATTGACGAGTTCTTTAATAATTGCGGAACTCGTCGTGTGGAGGTAGTAATCCACTTTACAGTTACGCTTGTGCCACAATTTTGCAATTTTTTTACTGGTTTTTTGCGCTGCGGGCAGCAATGATTTCAATGCCGCGGAAACTTGATTGCAGTATTGATTGGTTGACTTAACAGCCCGTCCGTCGTAGATTGTGGGTACTAACCCAGGAACATTGTAGGTTAATGTTGCCCGATTGTTTAATCCTAAATCTATAGCCACTACTCTCTGATTAACTTGTAAAGGCTGTTCTAACTTCTCATAGAGCACCTCGACCACATAACCACCTACCTTGGGAACAATCCGGATTTCCAGAATGGAGGTGACTTTTGATGCCAACCCAATATTAGTCCCAGAGGGGCGAGCATATCCTTTTTTTAAGGCTCTTTTGCTGACAGCTTGACAATTAAATACAAGTACATAGCGCCCGTCCTCTCTTTTTCGCTCTCTTGAACCTTTATTATAATGAGGGATTTTCGGTGCGGTTTTAAATCTAGTGGTGTCTTCCTGATAGTTTCGCCCCGCCAGATAATAGCTAGTCCATGCTTTGAGGACTAAGCCGAGCCTGCTTTGTGCTACTTTTGCGGGCATTGCTTTGTAATCACGACTTGTTTTAAGTGCGTGATAAACAGCCAGAGCGTTTGTTTGTTGGCTGGCGAAAAAGTTTTGACTGTAGATGTAGTTAGGGCTGTTGTAAAGATTTTTGCATAGCCAAGACCGTCGATCGGCTTCTCGATAAAACCTATGATCGGGTTTAATGACGTGCCTTTCGACTAACTGCATAATCAGTATATATACTTTATTTCAAGATGATACACTGTATTTATGAGTGTGTCAATCTTTTAATTTCTGGAAAAATTGACGTTACAAGTAAATAAAGAACTCTAAAGTAAGCAAAGTTTTGTAATACCCTCCTTGTTGCAGGTTTCCATGTCAATGCGTCAAGTTTTCGAGCAATCCATTGAAATTCGCGCTGCTGCTACTCTGGTTGAGCGGTGTATAGTCGATCGCACTTTAATGCACAAGTGGCTCAATCCCCTGCTACGCTGCGAGCCCGAGGGCGAATGGGATACTGCCGTAGGAAGTCGCAGCCTATTTATCATAAAAATTCCCGTTTTGCAACCTTCTTTAGAGAGTGTTGTGTTGGAGCGACAACCAGGTTTAATTGTTTGGGGGTTTGACGGATTTTTCAAAGGATGCGATCGTTGGGAATGCCAGCCTCAAATCCAAGGGACTCTCTTGATTAACCGCTTTGAATTTCAAATTCCCAATCCTTTAATTAGATTTGGTTTCAATCGCTTTGCAGCCCCTTGGACGCAGAAAGATATGAAAGACCAACTCCGGCGGCTCAAGCGGGTAGCCGAGCAACTATCTCAAAAAATGGGTAAGGTATAATTGGGAATTGGTAATTGGTAGTTGCTAATAGCTAAAAACTCCTACCTAATAGGAAAAAAAGCACCTTTTCCCAATTACCAATTCCTTGCAACTTCAGTTATTTACTTCGCACTTCCCGCTGGATTGGGCTGACAAATCATTTCCCTCGCCGAATTCACGGCTTGGTTAGCCGTATTTTGCAAAGCCGGGGAATTCTGATACAAAGCTTGCAAATCTTGCACATCTTTAATCACTCGCTCGTAGATAACCATCGCTTGATTGCCGTCAACTTCTAAAGCAGCAGGGCTGTAATTTTGCATCACTTCAATCAGCGATATTTTGCCATCTTTGGAAGCTGCGACTAAAGCATCGCGCAGTGCGGGTACGCTTTGAAGCCGAGCAGTCGGCGCATAAGCAACCTCGCCCAATTGTTTGAAAACAATTTCCCCAAAATAAGTGCTTGCTAGCCGCGCTACTAATTGGGAATCTAAAGGCACTTCTCGCGTTAATACTTCGCGCATCGACTCGGGAGTTTGTTTCGCAAGACTCAGAACGCTTTGCAGTTGAGATGATGCTTGGCCGGTTTGTGCAAAGCTTTGCAAGTCGCTCATCGGTAATGTTACGTCAACAGCACCGTATTTTACGGTAACATTATCTAATGCAAAGGCTTTGCCGCTGCTTAGGAATACTGCACTTGTTCCCAGCAAAAGCGCCAAACCCAATGATAAAGACTTTGACATTCTTTTGGTCAAATGGGCTGAAAGCGGTTGCATTCCGTTGAGATAATCTTGTTGAAACTGAAAGTTCATGAGTTTGTGCCTCTTTACGTCAAAATACTTTTTAGCTCGCTCGTCTGTGCGAGTATCTGTGCGGGTACCTGTGCGCGGATCAGTCGGGAAAGTCGAATCGGGATTTCCGTAAATGACCTATAACTTTACAGCCAAGTCAAGCAAATGCAACCTATCAAAAGATAGGTGTTAATTGACAATTAATATGTTACCTTTAGATATTTGACAATTTTAGATACCTTTGCAAAAATGATAAAAGCGAAATTTGGTCGTCGGGCAGCAGTTGATTGAGTGTCACTTTTATGTCTTATAATGTGCTGTGCGACATATAGCGAATTTAAGTTCAAAGATCCAGATCGAGCCGATCGACCAATTGGCGAATTCTAGCGGCATCAGGAGCATTAGGAGCATTTGTCAGGTATAGTTCTAAATCGTGGCGCGCTTCCACCAAGCGTCCCAGTTGATAATAAAGAATTCCGCGATCGCGCCGTTCACCCACCGCATCGGGAAACAGCAGCAAAATCCGTTCGATCGCCAAGAGTACCCTCACAGCATCTCCCTGTTGCAAGTAAATCGCCTTCAGATTTCCCAGCATTCGTCCCAAAAAATGTCGGCGACTTACCGGGGCGAGAAAAGTCGGCTGCAACTCCATAGGTTGACCGTAAATTTGAGAAAGTCTGGCTTGACAATCTTCAGGAAATAATATCTCGCCGCCGTTAAACGCATCAACAAAAATACCAGCATCTTCAAAATCCGGTCTAATTAAAAAATGTCCTGGCATCCCAATTCCCGCCATCGGAAAATCAATGCGCTTAGCAACCTCCAAATAAACCAAAGATAAAGAGATCGGAATGCCAGTACGCCGATCGATCACTTGATTCAAAAAGCTATTGCGGGGGTCGTAATAATCCGCATCATTGCCCGAAAACTGCAACTCCCCGTATAAATAGGCGTTAATAGTTTGAAGAATCCGCAGCGGATAATTCTGAGCCGGCAGGCGATCGCGCACTTCATCTGCGATCGTGTCGAGAGCATTTAGATACTCCTCTGGCTCTAAATTTGGGTATTCTTCCAAAGCCATGTAAAGAGCAGCTTTCGCCAGGTCGATCGAGCCATCCGGCTGATTTATTTCTCGATAAAATAGTTGTCGGGCGATCGGAAAATCCATATTTATTATTGATTTATTTTTAATTTACTTTTTGTACCAACATCATGAACCGGCTTTCCGGCCTGTTCCATAACAAAGATTATTCTGCGAAACAGGCATTTTTTGTAGTATAATCAACCTTTTTTATGGTAAAACAGGTACTTCTTATTGTGAAATAGCCCTCGGGTTTGTTGCCCAAAAGATATTAAAAACAGTGAATTATTTAAATTTTAATATATTATAAGTTTTTTCATCTAAATCAGCCACTATTTTTAATAAAGCTTCACGATGTTTTTTTCTAGCGAGCCAGATTGAGGTGAACGCCCTCGGATGTCAAATCAACTTTCAAATCCCGTGACTTTTACCAATCACCCAACTGCGGCGAAAAATCCGAGCCAGAGTCGATTCTTCCAAAGCAAAATAGATAGGGCGGCCGTGAGGACAAGTGCGCGGATTACGAGTTTGCTGCCATTCATCCAACAAATTTTGCATTTGGGAAAGACTCAAAGGAGTACCGTTTCGCATAGCGCTACGGCAAGCAGTCGCAACTTGAGCCGCTTGTAAATCTGCGACTTTACTGAGTTCAAAAAGCGCATCTGCACAGTCATCTCGATCGGCTAACAATTCAGGAACTTCGCGGGCCGCCCATAGCTGTTCCCCAAATGTTTCTACTTCCAAGCCCAAGCGAGATAAATTCTCTATTTGCAGCGCCGATAATTGACTGAGAATCACTGGTTTTTCGAGAGATTTTAGCTGCCAAGCCGCGCACAATTGCTCGTATAAAACGCGCTCGTGAGCGATGTGTTGTTCTATCAACCACATTCCGCTGGAATGTTCGGCAACAATGTAAGTATTGTGAACTTGAGCGATCGCCCTCAATTCCATCAATCCTATTTTATTACCTTTTTCCTCTTCACCGCCTTCATCATTCTGCCTAGCCGAAATTCCGACAGTGTAAGCACTTTTTTGTTCCGATGCCTTCAGCAATTTTCCCACTCGTTCGGGAATTGGGGCAGGCGGCAACACTTCATCATTCAGGTGCAAAGCGCGAGTAATTGCCGCGCTAATTTGTTCTTGCCAAAAACTCGGATCATGCAGATAAATTTCCACCTTAGCTGGGTGGCGGTTCCAATCAATTTCCGAAGGGGAGATTTGCAGGTGAACAAAACACACGGGATAACGATCGCGCGGACAAGTGCGGGCAAAGGCGCTGAGAATAGTTTGCTCTAATTCGGGCGATCGCACAACTCGCCGATTTACCCCAACTTTCACCCAATCCGGCCGCCTGCGGTGACAGCGATCGGGCAAACCCATTATTAACTCCAAACACTGGGAATTGGGCATTTGGAATTGGGAACTGGCAACTGGTAATTGGTAATTGTGCTTAACTGTAGCGCCAACAAGTTGAGTTTCTACCAATAAACTTGCTGCTTTCTGATTTTGAGGACTCGCAGGCAAATCTAACTTTAAATACTGCAAATCACTCGATCGCACACCGCGCACGAATTGAGGTAAAAGTTGTTCCGCTGTGCTACCAGGAGTTACGTGCAAACAAGGCGTATTTCCTTGACGCAACTGCCAATTAACGTGCGGGTGACAAATAGCAATTTGCTGAAGAGTTAATTGGATCGATCGCATTTGCTGTGCCGGCGACAAAAAACTGCGGCGCACAGGCCAATTGCCAAACAAATTATCAACAGTCACCACCGTACCCGGAGCGATCGCGGCTGTTTCCACCTCCACAGCAACGCCTGCGTTATTGTAAACTACCCGCCAGCCCGATCGAGCATTTTCAACTCCCCCCTTGTTAAAGGATGATTTGGCGGGGGTTTGCGCCGACTCTCGATTTTCCGAAAAATCCCCCAATCCCAAATCATTCGATCGGCTCAAAACCTCCAAACAGCCCAACTGAGCTAAACTATGCAAAGCTTCCCCACGAAATCCCAAAGTATCAATTTTGTAAAGGTCTGCTTCAGTGGTAATTTTGCTGGTACTGTGAGGCGAAGCCGCCTGCTGCAAATTTTCCAGATCCATTCCTGTACCATTATCTGCAACTTGCACCCGCCACTGTTCGGGCCAGACAGAAACAACGATGCGAGTTGCGCCAGCATCCAGAGAATTTTCAACTAATTCTCGTACCGCTGCGGCGATCGAGTCAATCACTTCGCCGGCGGCAATTAAGTTGATAACTTCTGTAGGTAAGGTTTGAATAGTAACTGGCATCAAATTTTTAGCAGTTCGTTAATTAAATTATACTTGATTCTCCAAGTCGCTACACTGTATTAGGATTTACGCTCTTAAACCCGGTTTATTAGAAAAATATTGTTTGATCACAAAATATCTACTGCTCAACCAAGTCTCTGAGGCTTAGTGAAAAAGTCCTAAGTATATATCTTCCAACCTACTTAATTTTGCTCTGCTAAAACCATGATTTTCGGCAAGCGGATGTAAAAAGTTGTGCCTTTTCCGTCCTCCGACTCATAAGTAATTTTCCCTTTGTGAGCCTCAACAATCGACTTAACAATCGCCGTTCCCAACCCAGTACCAGTCCGCTTGCCATAAGTTACAAACGGTTCAAATAACTTTTCCTTAATTGTCGGCGGAATGCCTGGGCCGTTATCGTAAATGCTAATTTCTGCCCACTCCTCACTTTGTGTCACCGTAATCTCCACCCTACCCCCTCTGCCACCAAAAGCCTCAACAGCATTCCCAACTAAATTTTGTAAAACGCGCAAAATCTTATTTTCATCCGCTTCCACTATTACTTCTGTTACCCGTACTGCTAAATCTACTTTTGCTGCTTCACAATAAACTCTGTTCAACTTTTCAAACTGCTGCAACGTCTGAATTAAATTAACTGGTTTCTTATTGAATACAGAATTCCCTCGCGAAAATTCTAATACTTCTTCAGCCATCCCCAACATTCGATGAACCTGCAATTGAATAAGTTCACACCACTCCTGAGTTTCCTCATCTGGGTGCATTTCTTTGAGCATTTCACTGGAGAGTTTAATTCCGGTAAAAGGACTTTTGAAATCGTGAATAATTGTACTCACCATTTCTCCTACCAATACCATTTTTTGTTTGTGTACCAACTGGCTAACATATTGATCCGTGGTATCCCGTAAATTTTTAGTAATGAAACTAAACATTTGCAGTACCGAACTGCCTTTAGCAAATTGGAGAGTTGTTATGAGTTCTTCACGGGCTATTTTGGCTAAAGTCGAGCCTGCAACTGCCACAGCTCTAGCACTGCGAGGCTCTCCGTCTAAAACTCCGAGTTCGCCAAAATAATCGTCTGGCTTAGCCACAGCAACAGTTTGATATTTATTGCTTTCAATCCGCTTGCTAAACTCAACTTTACCTTCTAAAACTAGATATAAAAAATCCGCTGTTTCTCCTTCTTCAAAAACCAGCGTTTCCTCCGCAAAACTCTCCAATATAGCGATTTGGCAAAGGTGAGCAGCTTGCTCTGGTTCAAAATAAGACATAAATCGATGAGAGGCCAGATCCATGTGAAAATACCTGATGCTTAATTTAAACAGTTTCTTTTTTCTATTTTCGCTGATCAGTATTAATGCGTTAATAAAATACAATACTGCTTTAATCTGGCTCTCTTTTCTAGCCTCCCAGGCTGTGACGCAAGGATCAGCGTCGGGATGCAGAGCCAGACTAGGACAGCAGCACCAGGAATCTCACCAAAGTTCTCAGTTAGTTGACTAAAATACATAAATATTGTACTATTTTTGAGATTTAAATTGGATGTGGGGGGGTTCTCCGACCACCTCAGAAGATTTTAACTGTAGAGAGATCGTGTAATTTAAATGTCGATCAACCGACTTTACAAAAATTAACGCTTGCCCGATAAAACGATCGCAGCATTCTGCCCGCCAAAGCCAAAACTTAAACAAAGTGCATTTCTGACAATAGCCGATCGCGCGCAGCGAACAAAATCTAATTCAAACCCCGGTTTTTTCATTCCCGCGCCAGGTGGCAACATCTGATATTTAATACTCATCAAACAAAAAGCCGCGCCCAAAGCTCCCGAAGCTCCCAAAGTATGACCCGTAGCTCCCTTAGTCGAACTAACAGCAACTCCTCCGTGAAATAACTTCTTAATTAACAGTGCTTCGTGTCGGTCATTTAACTCAGTTGCAGTACCGTGAGCGTGAATAAAATCTATATCAATCGTCGCTAAATTACTGCGTTTCAAACATTGATTTACCGCCGCGATCGCACTTTTCCCTCCCAACTCCGGCGCATTAGCATGACAAGCATCATTTGTCAAGCCAAAACCGGAAACTCGACCGTAAATTTTAGCGCCACGACGCCTTGCCAACTCGGCAGATTCTAATACAAATAAAGCCCCGCCTTCACCGAGTACAAAGCCTTCCCGATGTTCATCAAAGGGATAGCAACCAGTGTTTGCCAAAGCACCCATCCGGTTAAATCCAGCCAGAGTCAGCGGTGTGATAGGCGCTTCCACAGCACCTGCGATCGCCCGCTGACACTCACCAGTGCGGATTAAATCAACAGCACGGGCGATCGACCAAATACCCGTGGCACAAGCAGCCATCGGTGCCAGTACCGGTCCCGTCGAACCAATTGCCCTCGCCGCTGCGATCGCCCCCATGTGAGGCAATAAATTCACAAATTGAGAATTGGGAATCGGTAATTGGGAATTGGGAATTGGGAATTGGGAATCGGTAATTGGGAATTTCCTTGCTTCTTGCGACTTCCCTCTTCCGAATTCCCTCAGACTTCTTCCAACTTCCGTCTTTCTTCCATCCGTTACATCCGTTACACAATCCGTTGCCGAACTTCCTGCGCTTGCCAACAGTTCCAAATTTGCCTGAAAGCCGCGGCTAGAACCGATCGCAATCCCGCAATCCGGCAAAGGCAAAGTCAAATTAGCATCTTGCAAAGCATCTGCTAAAACCTGCCGAATTAAAGTTCTTAAATCGGCAGGTTTAGTGCCAATTAAAGCCAAAGGTTGCGCTTCAAGTTCTAAAAAAGGTTGATGCCGAGCGATTCCCGATTCTCCAGAAAGTAGTCTTTTCCAGCTCGTTTCCAGAGTGCCTAAAGCCGAAACAAGACCAATTCCAGTAACAACAACATCCATAATGCCGATTTTAGATTTTAGATTTTAGATTTTAGATTTTGGATTAAAATAAGAATCATACCCGACGATTTTAGAGTGTGGATTAAAAAGGGATAATCTCAAATCCAATTCCATTCTCTCAAATCCCAATTTACAAGCATCTGCTCGCAGCCGTGGGAATAATCTCAACTCTCAAATTCAAAATCCAAAATCCAAAATCCAAAATTGGTTGACTACCTTCAGCTAACAGCCTTAAAATTTTCCAAACCCTGAGTAACGGTAGCTTTATCAATGCGATCGCCCGCTTCAATCTTATCAATCACATCCATGCCTTGTTTCACGTACCCAAAAACCGCATAGCTACCGTCCAAAAACGGCACATCGGTCAAAGTAAAGTAAAACTGAGAAGAAGCCGAATCAGGACTCTGCGATCGAGCCATAGCAACAGCCCCGCGACTGTGCATCAACACGGGTTTCTCCTTAACCCCAGCTTCTTCTAGCGTTTGGCTGTAAGTAGGGTTTGCAGCACCTTTAGCTTTAATTTCCAGAGGAATCCTGCGTTCTGCAGTAGTTTTCGGGTCAATAAAACCGCCAGTTCCCAGTCGCGCTGTAGGGAATTTAGGATCTTTGCCCTGGGGGTCGCCGCCCTGAACTACAAAAGGCTGAGGTTCCCGCACGACTCGGTGAAAAACCAATCCGTCGTAGACACCTTTCTGAACCAAATCGACAAAATTGCCCGCAGTAATTGGCGCATTTGTGCCGTCGAGTTCGATCGTAATTGGAGCACCTTTAACCGTCATCACCACCGTTGCTTTTCCTTCCAATCGTGGCAAATTGCTAAATTGCGAACTCGCCGCTACAGCAGCCGGAGAAGGAGACGGAGACAAAGAAATATTTTCACCCGACGCCGGATTCGGTGTCGGAGTCGAGTTGGCCACAGGGGAACTACTGCATCCTCCGACAAACAGTGCGCCAATTATTAAAAGAGAGAACAACCACCGCTGAATTTTGATTTGCATTTGCATTTGCATTTGTATTTTCACTTTGACTCAATTACGGACTTTGCAACTAAAGATTTTAATTCAATAGTCCGAACTGTTTTTAGTTCGTAGTCTGAAACCCGCGATTTTCCTTGGATAGCGAACTTGCCTAATCGCCTTGAAATCCTTATTCTACGGTTGGCAATCAAAAACTATCCGAAGTATTGTTAATTGATAGATTCAAAAATTGGTAACGGGCTTACTCGCAGATCGATCTTTTTCACTTACCAGGTAGGTAAGGTGCGCGGCCCGGCGCACCCTACGAGACATTACCAATCTAAAATCTAAAATCGCAAATCGAAAATCCCTAAAGTCCTTCTAGGGGAACTTGCAAAAATCGAGCCAATTCGGCCGCTTGATTTTCCACTTGCGACAAAGCAATCGGCTGTCCGACTCTAGTCAGGGGAAACTGACGGCGGTCTTTGAGCTTAAGATAAATACTGCGGCGGGGATTGAGACCTTCTTTAATGTCCACCCGCACAGATTGCACCTCCGATGTCTTGCAATTAAAATCAACTTTGCGGTTTTTGCCGGGAAAACCCCAGCGAAAGATCCGAATGTTACCAGTTTGTCGATCGAACTCGTTGTAACCGCCACCGACATCCCAGAGAATAGTCAGCCACAGGTAAAGCGCCAAAAGCACGCCACAGACACCGTAGAAACCCATCGCAATGCCTTGGGGGATGAAAACAAGCTGAGTCGGGTCAGCAAAAGGCAGCAGGTTAACGTGCAAGTAGCTAGAAATGCCTGACAGCAGGAAACCAGTCCCTCCAATGCTGACCACCGTCGCCCACCAGTAATTGCTGAAGCGGCGGGAGCCCAAAACCGGGTAGCGCAGGACAGAATCGATCGAGGTCGTTGTTTTTGCAGTCATAAAATTAAACAGCCTTAAAGCCAAATCTTAATTCAATTAGTCCACCGAGCGTCACGCTTCGCTGACGCGATCGCGATCGGTCGATCGGCATTGTGTATCAACTCCTGCTAATTATGTTGAAAAATTCTGAACTTCTAATATATAGTTATGTTAACTTTAATTAGAAACCTTGGTCTTTTAACAAGCAAAAGGATTTTACCCCAATGACAATCGCAGTCGGACGCGCCCAGACCGAAAGAGGCATATTTGATGTCCTCGACGACTGGCTCAAACGCGATC